>NZ_CP032348.1:275000-530000 GCF_005222205.1 Azospirillum brasilense
CTGGCCGGGCTGGGAGCACGGGCGACCGTGCTGGTGCTCTGCGGGATCGGCAACCACGACAATGTGGGAGGCATCTTCCGCAACGCGGCGGCCTTCGGGGTGGACGCGGTGCTGCTCGATTCCGGCTGCTGCGACCCGCTTTACCGCAAGGCCATCCGCGTGTCGGTCGGGGCGGCGCTGCGGGTGCCCTTTGTGCGAATTCCGGCGGGAACCGATCCGGTCGCCCTGCTGGAGCGGCACGGCTTCGCCGTCCTCTCGCTGAGCCCGGCGGGGGCGGTCCCTCTGGCGGCCCTGCGCCGTCCGGAGCGCGCGGCGCTGCTCCTGGGGTCGGAGGGGCCGGGGCTGCCGGCTTCCGTGCTGGAGCGGACACGGACGGTGCGCATTCCCATGGCGCCGGATTTCGATTCCCTGAACGTCGCCACGACCAGCGGGATCGTCCTGCACCACCTCGCCTTCATGGCGGAGCCGGAGTCAGGCGTCGGCTGAGCCGTCGATCCGGCGCAGGCCGGGCGGGGTGGCGTCGCGCAGGCTTTGGGCGAGCGCGCGGAAGCCGGCGGCGCGCGGGTCGCTGGCCCGCCAGACCAAGCCGATGACCCGGCCCGGCGGGTCGCCCTGGAAGTCGCGGTAGGCGACCAGACCGCCCACCGTCGCCGCCTCCCCGTTGCCGGTGGCGAGGCGCGGCATCAGGGTGTAGCCGGTGCCGCTGGCGACCATGTGGCGCAGCGTCTCCAGCCCGGTGGCGTGGCGCATGCCGCGGGTGGTGGCGCCGCAGGCGGCCAGCGCCTGATCGCGCAGGCAGTGCCCTTCCTCAAGCAGCACCAGCTCGCCGGGGTCAAGGTCGGCCAGGGCGATGGAGGGCAGGCTTTCCAGCCGGTGGCCGGCGGGGTGGGCGAGCACGAAGGGTTCGAAGAACAGGGCGTCGCAGGTCAGCCCTTCCGCCTCGACGGGCAGGGCGAGCAGGACCGCGTCGAGCCGCCCCTCCCGCAACTCCTCCAGCAGGCCGTCGGTGCGGCCTTCGGACAGGACGAGCTGGACCTCGGGCAGGTGCCGGCGCATCGCCGGCAGGACATGGGGGAACAGGTACGGCCCCAGCGTCTGGATCGCCGCGATGGCGAGCGGACCGTGCAGGGCCCCCGCCGTCCCACGGGCCAGCGCCAGCAGGCGGCGCGCCTCCTCCAGGACGACGCGGGCCTGGCGGATCACCACCTCCCCCTGCGGGGTGGGCAGCACGCGGCGGCTCGTCCGCTCGAACAGGGGGATGCCGAGAAGGTCTTCGAGCTTGCGGATCTGCGCGCTCAGCGATGGCTGGCTGACCGAGCAGCGCTCCGCCGCCTTGCCGAAATGCCGCTGCTCGGCCACCGCCACCACATATTCCAGATCGCGAAGGGACAGACCGGCGAGATTCATAGGTTCAGACTATCGAAGCATTTGAAACGATGTCTTGGATATATCAACGAAGCGGCGGGATAACCAGGGGGCAAAGCGGACGCGGCAACTGATAAGAAACGCAAGGAGTTGAGCCATGAGCACCCTGACCACTGCCGCCGGCATCCCCGTCGTCGACAACCAGAATTCGCTGACCGCCGGCCCGCGCGGTCCGGTGCTGATGCAGGATTTCCACCTGATCGAGAAGCTGGCCCACTTCAACCGCGAACGCATCCCGGAGCGGGTGGTCCATGCCAAGGGGGCCGGCGCCTATGGTGTCTTCCGGGTGACCCGCGACGTGACGCCCTACACCGCGGCCAAATTCCTGTCGGCGGTCGGCAAGGAGACGGAGGTGTTCCTGCGCTTCTCCACCGTCGGCGGCGAGAAGGGCTCCGCCGACGCCGAGCGCGACCCGCGCGGCTTCGCCCTCAAGTTCTACACCGAGGACGGCAACTACGATCTGGTCGGCAACAACACGCCGGTCTTCTTCATCCGCGACCCGCTGAAGTTCCCCGACTTCATCCACACGCAGAAGCGCAACCCGGCGACCAACCTGAAGGACCCGACGGCGGTCTGGGATTTCTTCTCCCTGTCGCCGGAGACGATGCACCAGCTGACGATCCTGTTCAGCGACCGGGGCACGCCGCGCGGCTACCGCCACATGGACGGCTTCTCCAGCCACACCTTCTCGTGGATCAACGCGGCGGGCGAGCGCTTCTGGGTCAAGTACCACTTCAAAACCCGCCAGGGCATCCAGAACTTCACGGCGGATCAGGCGGTGCGCATGGCCGGCGTCGATCCCGACCACGCCACCCGCGATCTGTTCGCCGCCATCCGCGACGGTGATTTCCCGGCTTGGACCGTCTCGGTGCAGATCATGCCGGAGGTCGAGGCCCACGCCTACCGCATCAACCCGTTCGACGTGACCAAGGTGTGGCCGCACGCCGATTACCCGCTGGTCGAGATCGGCGAGCTGGTGCTGAACCGCAACCCGGAGAACTACTTCGCCGAGGTCGAGCAGGCCGCCTTCAGCCCGGCCAACGTGGTGCCCGGCATTTCCTTCAGTCCGGACAAGATGCTGCAAGGACGCCTGTTCGCCTACGCCGACGCGCACCGCTACCGGCTGGGCGCCAACCATCAGGCGCTGCCCGTCAACCGCCCGCACGCCGCGGAGGTCCGCAACCACCAGCGCGACGGCGCCATGCGCTTCGACGGCAACGGCGGTAGCAGCCCGAACTACGAGCCGAACAGCTTCGGCGGGCCGGTGCAGAACCGCGCGGTGGCCGAACCGCCGCTGCGCATCGCCGGCGACGCCGCCCGCTATGACCACCGCGAGGGCAACGACGACTACGCCCAGGCCGGCGCGCTGTTCCGCCTGATCGGGGCGGAGGCGCAGGAGCGGCTGATGGACACCATCGCCAACTCGCTGGGAGAGGCGCCGCTCTTCATCCAGCGGCGGCAGTTGGCGCACTTCTTCGCGGCGGACCCCGCCTATGGCGCGGGCGTCGCGAAGCGGCTGGGGGTGGCGGCGGCGGCACAGCCTGAAGAGGCTGCCGTGGCCGGCTGAGGCCCAGCTCCCGAACACTCGGCACCGCCGGACGCACCCCCTCGCGTCCGGCGGCTTTTTTTGTGGGACGGGTCAGTCGGCCGCGGTGTTTTGCCGTCCCTCGTGCTGCCGGCTCGTCCAGCCCTCGGCGATGCGCGGCAGGTTGAATTCGATCCAGTCGGCGAGGAGGCGCACCTTCTCGGCGGCTTCCCGTCCCAACGGCGTCAGGCTGTAGTCGACATGGGGCGGCACCACGTCATGGGCGGTGCGCTTGACCAGCCCGTCGCCCTCCAGCCATTGCAGCGTCTGGGCGAGCATCCGTTCGCTGACCCCGCCGATGGTGCGGCGGAGTTCGCTGAAGCGCAGCGTTCCGCTTTCCAGGGCGATCAGGACCAGCACGCCCCAGCGGCTGGTGACGTGCTTCAGCACCTCCCGCGAGGGGCAGGCCGCGGCCATCAGGTCGCCGCGCTGCATCCGCTCCGACAGCGGCAGCGGAATGTAGTCATCGTCCGGTTCCGGCATGGCCGTCCTTCTTCCACCAGGAATCTTCACACTTACATTTATGTACGTACTTACGAAAAGTAAGTAAGTGGTTTAGGTAGTGGGCATCACCCAACCGCAAACGGGACACCCGACCATGACCATCGCCGTCACCGGTGCCACCGGCCAGCTTGGCCGCCTCGTCATCGCCCGCCTGAAGGAGACGGTTCCGGCCTCCGGCATCGTCGCCCTGGTGCGCTCCCCCGCCAAGACCGCCGATCTGGGGGTCGAGGCCCGCGAAGCCGATTACGGCAATCCCGACGCGCTCGCCCGCGCGCTGGCCGGCGTCGACACGCTGCTGCTGATCTCGTCGAACGAGATCGGGCAGCGGGCGGCGCAGCACCGCAACGTCGTCAACGCCGCGAAGGCGGCGGGCGTCGGCCGGATCGTCTACACCAGCCTGCTCCACGCCGACCGCTCGCCGCTGAGCCTCGCCGAGGAGCACCGGGCGACCGAGGCGGACATCACGGCGTCGGGCATCCCCTTCACGATCCTGCGCAACGGCTGGTACACCGAGAACCACACCGGTTCGGTCGGTGCGGCGCTGGCCGGGGGCGCCTTCATCGGCAGCGCCGGCGAGGGGCGGATCTCCTCGGCCACGCGCGCCGACTACGCCGACGCGGCGGTGGCGGTGCTGACCGGCACCGGCCATGAGGGCAAGACCTACGAGCTGGCCGGGGACGAGGCGGTGACTCTGGCCGACCTTGCCGCGGAAATCTCCCGCCAGTCCGGCAAGGACATCCCCTACCGGAACCTGCCGGAAGCGGACTATGCGGCGATCCTGGCCGGCTTCGGCCTTCCCGAGGCCTTTGCGAAGGGCATCGCCTCCTGGGACGCCGACGCGTCGAAGGGCGCGCTGTTCGACGACGGGCGCCAGCTTTCCGCGCTGATCGGGCGCTCGACCACGCCGCTCTCCGCCGCCGTGGCTGCGGTCTTGCCCCGGTAACGGTGGGGCGGCAACAGAAAGACGTCTTAGAGAGGTCGACGTGTAGCTAGACGACAGCGCTATTGATGACCATCTGCACCGGCAAGCCGCTGGTGTTAGTGCAGGGTATGCGGGAACGGTCCCATGCCTCGGCATTTTCCATGCGCAGCACCGTACGGAGCGAAATGATCCAAGCGGTTGCGGAAAAGAGGAAATGCCGAGACATAACGGAGCCATCAACGCTTTTCGTTGGCATTGACGCCAGTTCGTGATGTCGTTACATTTTCCTAATGCTGACACCGGAGCAGAGCCGCGCCGCGCGTGGATGGTTGGATTGGTCGCAGGATGATTTGGCAAAACGTGCAAACGTTTCGCTATCGACAGTTCGCGACTTCGAGAAAGGCAGACGTGTTCCGATTGCCAACAATTTGGAAGCAATCCGGAAAGCGCTGGAAAGCGCAGGCATTTCCTGCCTGACCAACGAAGCGGGAAATGCCACTGGCATCCGTTTTGACGGGATGCCAGTGGCTGCCAGTTGAGGCTATTATTGGGTGGGCGGAGCTACCCCGCAGTCGCTGGGACAACTCCGCTAACGGCGGGAACTAGCGCCGAGGCCAACGTCGCGTGTGTCGGCAGACGATCTCAGGGCGACCGAACCGGAAGCGGGTGTACGAACGCACGCGGACGCGCAGATTAACGGTAAGCATGAACGTAACTCCTTATCGTTGACCCTTGCCAACAGGAGCCATTTCATGCGAGTATCCAAGCTGTGGTGGCTGACGGACCTCGCAAGGGGACTTCCATCGGCTACGTCGGCGGGGCGGGTCACGTCCACCGACAACCCTTTCGTCATTTGGCGTTAGGCTTTGGGACCTGACAACGAGGGGGCCTATTCCCTCCTTGTCAGGCTCCCGATCCCCCTGTTCCGCCGGGGACCTAAGAGCGACGGTTATGTCATCTCCGTTGAGAGATCACTCCTTCCAAGTGTCATTGAGCAACGACGAGGGGGGCATAGTCTGCACGCCTATCTCGTCGCTATCGGTCTCAGCCTGCTCGTCTGCATCATCCGTTGCGTCGCCGAGCTGGGCGAGTTTTTTTCCTCTGAGTTTCTGATAAGCCTCAAAGCGTTCAAGTAGCGACAAGCCCGCTGGTGTCAGACTCAGCTTCTCTTCCGCTCCACTTTCGGCCACAAAACCCAACTGCAGGTCGGAAACCATCTGATCACGCACGCGCTTCTCAGACAGATTCGTGGCATCAGCTATTTCGTGGCGGGTAAGGCTTCCGAGCGTGCGCAGCGCAATAAACATCTGGTAGCGTTGCGGACCAATCCGAGCGCGCGGCGGCTTTGTATTTTCAACCGCAGTGTCTTTACCCCCAATCGCTATGGATATAGCCAGCTGCCCAACGCCGCCTGCGGCGTTCGTTCCGAGCATCTTGCGATACAACGCCTCTGTAGTGTCTAGAGCGCGCTCTTGCTCTTGAATTTTTGCCCGCTGCGCAAGGCACTCCTCGAGCTGTGACTTCAACTCTTGTTCTCGCACGCTGATACGCTCGACCTGCAGGCGCAGGTCGGAGCGAATGCGCACATGCGCAGACAATATCTGATTGAGAGTCGTGTCTAGCGGGGGCGTGTCGTTCATAAGGAATTGATACCGGACACAACCGCCCGAGTCAATGCGCTGTTATTCTGGTAGCGCGCAGCTACCGGCGCCAACCGCCTTGGCGCGGCTTGCGGCGATAAAATATGCTTAAAGGCATATGCCTTCGATGTGCTGGCGCTAAGTCGCGCCACATTCTGGCCTAAATGGGTAACCCTGAATGTAGCGCTCTTGTGAACAAGCGTACGACTCGGAAACAGTGGTGAGGAATGACGAGCCGGTTTCTGCCCGACTCGAATGCGGGCCAGCGTCGCGTCGCTAGGCTACGCAAACATTGCTGTGGAAGCCGATTTGGTAGGAAAGAACCGCGGTGATGTTTGTCACCTAATGCCAAAAAAGCCCCCCTCGCCCGTGCAAGGCGAGGGGGGCTTTTTTTGAGAGGCTACGGTCTGACGACGCTTACTGCGAAGCCGCCGCGATCTCCCGCGCGCGGCGGGAGACCGACGCCGCGTAGTGGTCCTTGGCCAGCACGGTGTAGACCGCCGGCAGGACGAACAGCGTGAACAGCGTGCCGATCAGCATGCCCGACACGATCACCAGACCGATGGAGAAGCGGCTGGCGGCACCGGCGCCGGCGGCGGTCAGCAGCGGCAGGAGGCCCACCACCATCGCCGCCGTGGTCATCAGGATCGGGCGCAAGCGGACGCGGGCCGCGTGCTCGATGGCGGTGCGGCGGTCCACCCGTTCGTTGATCTGCATCTCGCGGGCGAACTCCACCATCAGGATGCCGTGCTTGCTGATCAGGCCGATCAGCGTCACCAGACCCACCTGGGTGTAGATGTTCATGGTGGACAGGCCGAAGAACAGCGGCAGCAGCGCGCCGCAGATCGACATCGGCACGGAGATCAGGATCACCAGCGGGTCGCGCAGCGATTCGAACTGCGCGGCCAGCACCAGATAGATCACCACCAGCGCGAAGGCGAAGGTGACCATGAGCTGGTTGCCCTCGGTCACGTACTGGCGCGATTCCGACAGATAGGAGTGGCCGAAGCCGGCGGGCAGGACCTCGCGGGCCTGCCGCTCCAGGAACTCCACGGCCTGGCCCATCGTCACGCCCGGCATCGGCACCGCGGAGAAGGTCGCGGAGGGAAGCTGGTTGTACTTGGTCAGGGCGTTCGGCTCCGTCGCCATCTCGATCGAGACGACGGTGGACAGCGGGATTTGCGCGCCGTTGCCCGCCGTGACGTAGTAGCGGGTCAGCGTCTCCGGCGTCAGGCGCTTGTCGCGCGGCACCTGCGGGATGACCTCGTAGGAGCGGCCGTTCAGGTTGAAGCGGTTGACGTAGTTGCCGCCGACCAGGACCGCCAGCGTGTCGCCGATCGACTGCATGGACAGGCCGAGGTCGGCCGCCTTGGAGCGGTCGACGTGCAGCCGGACGACCGGGCTGTTGAACTGCAGGTCGCTGTCGGTGACGATGAACATGCCGCTTTCCATGGCGGCGGCCTTGATCCGCTCCATGGCGTTGAAGATGGTCTGGTAATCGCCGGGGCTGTTGATGACCATCTGCACCGGCAGGCCGCCGGTGGAGCCGGGCAGGGCCGGCGGCGACACCAGGAACACCTGCGTGCCGGACACCTTGCCGAGATCGGCCTGGACCAGCGGCTGAAGCTCCTTGGCGCTGCGGGTGCGCTCGTCCCACGGCTTCAGGATCATGCCGGCGAAGCCCTGGGTCAGCGTCGGCAGGCCGTTCAGCACGAAGCGGGTGTCGGTCTCCGGATAGTGGGTGAACACCTCGTCCATCTCGCGCCCGTAGGCGTCCATGTAGTCGAGGTTGGCGTACTGCGGCCCCTTGGTGATGCCGAACAGGATGCCCTGGTCCTCCTCCGGCGCCAGCTCCGACATGGTGTTGGCGAAGAGGAAGCCGACGCTGAGCAGGACTCCGAAGCCGAACAGCAGGGTCGCCGCCCGGTAGTCCAGCGCGCCGCCCAGACGCCGCCCGTACCAGCCGGACAGCTTCTCGAAGGTCCGGTCGACGAAGCGGGCGAAGCGGCCCTCGTTCATGTCGCGGGTCAGCAGGAGCGAGCACATCATCGGCGACAGCGTCAGCGCCACCACGCCGGAGATAATCACCGATCCCGCCAGCGTGAAGGCGAACTCGCGGAACAGCGCGCCGGTCAGCCCGCCGAGGAAGCCGATGGGGGCGTACACGGCGGCCAGCGTGATGGTCATCGAGATGATCGGCCCGATGATCTCCCGCGCGCCGATCAGCGCGGATTCGACGGGCGATTTTCCCTCCTCCAGGTGGCGGTGGACGTTCTCCACCACCACGATGGCGTCGTCCACCACGAGGCCGATGGCCAGCACCATGGCGAGCAGCGTCAGCAGGTTCAGGCTGAAGCCCATCGCCAGCATGATCGTCGCGGCGCCCACGATGGACAGCGGGATCGTCACGATGGGGATCAGCACCGAGCGGAAGGAGCCCAGGAACAGGAAGATCACCACGATGACGATACCGACCGCTTCCAGCAGCGTCTTCTGCACCTCGTCGATGGAGGCCTGGATGAAGCGGGTGGAGTCGTAGACGATCTCCATCTTCAGCGACGGCGGCAGGTTGCGCTCCAGCTCCGGCACCAGCTTGCGGATGTCCTCCACGATGGTCAGCGGGTTGCCGGTCGGCGTGGAGTTGATGCCGATGAAGATCGCCTGCTGGCCGTTCATCGACACGCTGGCGTTGGAGCTTTGCGCGCCCAGTTCGATCTCGGCGATGTCCTTCATGCGGACCAGAGCGCCGTCCTTGGACTTCACCACCATCTGCCGGAACTGCTCGACGTCGGTCAGGCCGGTGTTGGTGGTGATGTTGGAGACGACGAAGACGCCCTTCGATTGCCCGGGGGCCGACTGGTAGTTGTTGGCCTGGATCGCCGCCCGCACGTCGGCGGCGGCGATGTTGCGCGCGGCCATCCGGTCGGGGTCGAGCCAGACGCGCATGGCGAAGGTCTGCCCGCCCAGGATCTGCGCCTCGGCCACGCCGGACACGGTGGACAGCAGCGGCTGCACGACGCGCGTCAGGTAGTCGGAGATGGCCGCCCCGGACAGCTCCGGGCTGGCGAAGCCCATGTAGAGGATGGAGGTCGTCTCGCCCGTGGACTTCAGGATCACGGGGTCGTTGGCCTCGCGCGGAAGCTGGTATTTGACCTGCTGCACCTTCGACATCACGTCGGTCATCGCGACGTTGGGGTTGAAGTTCAGCCGGATATAGGCGGTGACGAGGCTCACCCCCTGGGTGGAGGAGGAGGTGATGTAGTCG
Organism: Azospirillum brasilense; assembly: GCF_005222205.1. Taxonomy (NCBI): domain Bacteria; kingdom Pseudomonadati; phylum Pseudomonadota; class Alphaproteobacteria; order Rhodospirillales; family Azospirillaceae; genus Azospirillum; species Azospirillum brasilense. The sequence continues at coordinate 284,342 of NZ_CP032348.1, forward strand.
ATGCCTTCCGCCGTCGCCACCGCCTGCTCGATGGGCGTCGTGATGAAGCCCTGCATCAGGTCGGGAGAGGCGCCGGGGTAGGAGGTGGTGATGGTGATGACGGTGTTCTGAAGCTCCGGATACTGCCGGATCGGCAGATCCGTCAGCGAGCGGACGCCGACCAGCAGGATCAGCAGGCTGACCACCAGAGCCAGGACCGGCCGTCGGATGAAGATGTCGGTGAATGACATGGCCGGGTCCTCAGTTGCGCGGAACGGTCTGCGGCGGCACCAGCGCGCTCGCTTCCGTCGGCACCACGGCGGCGCCGTTGTTCAGCTTGAGCTGGCCGGAGGACACCACCCGGTCGCCGGGCTTGACCCCGTCGAGGATCTCCACCTTGCCGTCGAAGCGGTCGCCGGTCTTCACCGGGACGCGGTTGGCGACGTGGCCGTCCTTGCCCTCGGCGTCCTTCTGGGCGGCGACGACGAAGACGCTGTCGCCGTAGACCGTGTAGTCCACCGCGGTTTCCGGAATGACGATGCGGTTCGCGGCCGGCGGCTGGACGACGCGGATGTTGGCGAACATGCCGGGCAGCAGCTTGCGCTCCGGGTTCTTCAGCGTGGCGCGCACCTTGATGGCGCGGGTGTCCGGGCTGACCTGCGGCTCGATGGTCGAGATCACCGCGTCGAAGTTGGCGCCGGGGGCGGCGTCGGCGGAGATCAGCACCGGCTGGCCGACGCGGATCTGGCTCAGCGCCTGCTCGGGCAGGGTGAAGTCGACGAACAGGTTGGTCAGGTCGGTCAGCGTGACGACGGGGCCGCCGGCGCTGACATACTCGCCGACATTGACCTGCCGGATGCCCAGTTCGCCGTCGAAGGGGGCGCGGATCAGCTTCTGGGCGATCAGCGCCTCGGTCTTCTTGATGTTGGCGTTGGCCTCGTCGAGCTGGGCCTGGTTCTGGTCCACGGTGACCTGCGGGCCGGCCTGGTTGCGCAGCAGGTTGCGGGCGCGCTGCAGGTTGTTCTCGGCCAGCTTCGCCTGGGCGCGGTAGGCCAGCAGGTCGGCCTGGTCCGGAGCGTCGTTGAGCTGCACCAGCGGAGCGCCGGCCTTCACGCTGGCGCCCGATTCGAAGAAGATCTGGGTCACGCGCCCGACCACCTCCGGCGCCACGGTGACCTGCCGGCTGGCGGTCAGGGTGCCGATGGCGGTTGTGTATTTGGGAACGGACTGGGCCGTCGCCTCGGCGACCGAGACGGGGGTCGGCGGCGGCTTGTTGCCGGCGAAGAAGTCGGCGATGGCCTTGTTGCGGAAGTTGTTGAAGGCGTACAGGCCGCCGAACAGCACGGCCAGGATGACGGCCATAATGATGATGCGGAACGCCAGCCGCCCGCGGGTGACCGGACGGCGTGCGGTGGTCCGCTCCGGCGCGTGAGCGGAATGGTTGATGTCACTCGTCACGATCAGCCTCTCTCGAACGGGTCGGTTCTGGTTCTGTTGATTGGGTGCAATGCAATGATGACGTGTAAAGGGCGACCGCCTCCTCCTTCAGGCCGAGGCCGCGGAGGATGAAGGCGACCGCGTCGCGAACGGTGCGCCGCGGCTCGGCCAGGGAAGGGACGAGCGGCGTCGGCGGCAGGTGAACGGTCGCCAGGGTCGAGCCCAGCATTTCGGACAGCCAGAAGGCGTTTTCCGTCACCGGGGCCGAGGGGATGAGGTCGCCGGCGTCGCGGGCGGCGCGCAGCGACGCCACGAAGGGCGGCGCGATGTGCTCCGACATCCAGCGGCGCACCATATGGGCGAACTCCCCGTCCTCCAGCAGGCTCATGAAATAGAGCCGGAAGCGGGGGAGCATGATGTCGCGGTCGCTCGGCAGCTCGCTGGCGTAGCAGCTCACCATCGCCTGGACGTAGGCGGCGAGCGTCTCCGTGCTGGGCGGCATCGCCAGCAGCTTCGCCAGATCCTCGTCCCCGTCCACGCAGGAGCGGAAGATCGCCTCGTAGAGGGCGGCCTTGCTGGGGAAATGCTTGAAGATCAGCGCCTCCGACACGCCGGCGGCCTGCGCGATCTCCTTGGTCGTGGTGGTGGCGAAGCCCTTGCGCGCGAACAGCGGAAGGGCCGCGTCGATGATCGCCGCGCGCCGGGCCGAGTTGTCCAACCGTCCCATGATTAACCTTATGGCATAAGTGAGTACTAACTCACTTTGTTCGGGCCGGAGATACCACGGCGCGGCGGGGCTGTCCATGGTGGTCATCGGAGCGGCGTGCGAGGCGCGAATTAGCGCTTGACCTTCCCGCCGCTGGAAGGTGGAAACTGTGCGGTGTGATGCCGATGCAGGAGCGGGAAACGACGATGGCGCGGGGTGGATGCACCCTTGTCGGATCGGTGCCGATGGGGCGGCTGATGGCGGCGCTGCTGCTGCTGGCCGCGCTGGCGCTGTTCGCGCCGTCCCCAGCGCAGGCCCACATCCATGCCGGCGCCCATGGACAGAACCATGCCGCATCCTCGGCTTCTCCGCCGGCCAACGCCGTCTGGATGGGCGATGCCGACCACGCGCCGCCGTCGGACGACGCCTGCGCGGGGAGGAACGGTCTGTCCTGCGGTGGCGCCTGTCCGATGATGCTGTCGGGCATCGCCGCCACGGCGGCCTTCCCGACGCCGCCGCTCCGTGCGTCCGCGCCCTTCCGGCCGACCGGCCTGCTTCCGGAGGGAATCGGCCCGCCCCCCGCCCTCAGACCACCACGCCTGGCCGTTTGACCGGACATCCACGCCCGGGCCGCGTCTTCGTGGCGCGCCAAGGGCCGGCATTTCCCGAAAACGGACCATTGCATCATGACGATTCTTCAAACCCGCCGCCGTTTCCTGGAGTCCGCGGCGTCGGTCGCCGCGCTGGGCGGCCTGTCCGCCCTCATCCCCGCGGCCGTGCGCCCGGCGCGGGCCGAGGCTCCCCTCCGACTAGCCGTCGAGCGGAGGGTGCTGGAGGTGATGGGCAAGCCCGCCTCCGTCTTCGGCATTCGCCAGCCGGACGGCACCTCCGGCCTGTTCCTCGATCCGGGGCAGCGCTTCCGGGTCGATCTGGCGAACCGGGCGGGGGAGGACGCGGTCATCCACTGGCACGGCATGACCCCGCCCTACGCCCAGGACGGCGTGGCCGACGCGAACCGCCCGCTGATCCGCGACGGCGCCAGCCAGGACTACGACTTCGAGCCGCGGCCCGGCACCCACTGGATGCACTCGCACCACGGCCTTCAGGAGCAGCGGCTGATGGCGGCCCCGCTGATCGTCCGCACCGCCGAAGACCGGCGCGCGGACGCGCAGGAGGTCACCGTGCTGCTGCACGATTTCACCTTCAAGGACCCTGCCCAGGTGCTCGCCGGGCTGACCGGCGGCACCATGAATCATGGCGGGATGGATCACGGCGGCGGTCACGATGGCGGGCATGGCGGGGGACATGGAGGCGGCCACGGCGGCCATGGCGGCGCCATGCCGATGATGGACCACGCGAACATGACGGGCATGGGCGGCATGCCCATGGCCGCCATGGACCTCAACGACGTGGAGTACGACGCCTACCTCGCCAACGACCGCACGCTCGACGACCCGGAGGTGGTGCGGGTGGAGCGCGGCGGGCGGGTCCGGCTGCGGCTGATCAACGGGGCGACCTCGACGGCCTTCCACATCGACCTCGGCGCCCTCGACGGCACGGTGGTCGCGGCGGACGGCAACCCGGTCCAGCCGGTGACCGGGCGGCGCTTCGGCATGGTCATGGGCCAGCGGCTGGACATCCTCGTCCAGCTTCCCGCCGGGGGCGGCGCCTTCCCCATCCTGGCGCAGCGGGAGGGCGAACGCCAGCGCACCGGCGTCATCCTCGCCACCCCCGGCGCGCCGGTGGGCAAGACCGCCGTCCTCGCGGACGGCGCCGCCGGACCGGTGGACCTGTCGCTGGAGCGGCGGCTGACGGCGCTCGACCCCCTGTCGCAGCGCCCGGTGGGCGCGGCCTTCACCATCCGGCTGACCGGCGGCATGGCCCCCTATGCCTGGACCATCGACGACCGCCCCTTCGGCGAGCACCGGCCGCTGACCGTCCGCAAGGGGCAGCGGGTGAGCATCACCATGGTCAACGAAAGCCCGATGGCGCACCCGATGCATCTGCACGGCCAGCATTTCCAGGTGACCGCGCTCAACGGGACGGCACTGGCCGGGGCGGTGCGCGACACGGTGCTGGTGCCGATGAACGGGTCCGCCACCATCGCCTTCGACGCCGACAATCCGGGGCGCTGGCCGTTGCACTGCCACAATCTTTTGCACATGGCGACGGGGATGATGACCGAACTGGTGTGTGAACAAACCATATGAACACGAAGATTCCGGCGCGGCCCGACCGCGCCGGAACGGGTACCGCAAACGCTCCGCGCCGGTTCGGACGGATGAAACCGGCACATCCAGGCGCATTCCTTTGGGAGCGAACTTTCACGCATCACTCCCATTCACATTGGACCGGGACGTGTCACTTCTCTTCCATCTCCGGGGGCGGCAACCAATGTTCCGGGACCAATCTTCTGCGGGGGCGGCCATTGGCCATGGATACGTGGTGTTATGACGGCGGTGCCGGGGGGCGCTCGGCCGCCGGGTCTGGTGGCGGGTCCGCCGGCGGTGCCGCCGGTGCGGCGGACCTGTGGCTGGACCCGGATCTTGCGGCCCTGGAGGCGCTGTCGCTGCGGGTGCGGGACCTGGTGCTTCCGCATCTGGGCAGCGGGCCGGCCGTCTATGCGGACATTCCGGTCCATCTCAATGTCGGGGACCTGCTGATCAACCAGGCGGCGGAAACCCTCTTCACCGACGGCGGGGTGGAGATCCGCGAGCGGGTGACGCTGGGCAACGCCCGGCGCCTGCTGCGCCGCCAGCGCGACGGGCAGGCAGCGATCCTGCTGCACGGCGGCGGCAATTTCGGCGACCTCTACCCCCATCACGAGACGTTCCGGCAGAAGGTGCTGGAGAGCTTTCCGTCCAGCCGCGTCGTTCTGCTGCCGCAGACCGTCTACTACCGCGACCGCGACCGGCTGCGCCATGACATGAAGCGCTGGGCGGCCCACCGCAATCTGGTCTTCATGGCGCGCGACGCGCCGTCGCTCGATCTGGTGCGGCCCTTTCTCGGGGAGCGGGCGATCCAGGTGCCGGACCTCGCCCACTACCTGACGCGCTACCCGACGCGGCTGACGCCTGTGCGCCCGGCCCACGACACGACCCTGCTCGTCATGGCCCGGCGCGACCAGGAATGCGCGGGGCGCCACTGGCTGCGCCAGGACTCGCCGGTCTTCGACTGGGAGGATCTGTGCGGGCCGGAGGATTTCGCCGGCTTCGCGCTGGCCGCCCGGCTGATCCGGCTGGACGACGCGGTGCCGTTGCCCGCCGACCCGCTGCGCGGCTGGTACCCCATCCGCGACCGGCTGGTCCGCAAGGCCGTCGCGCATTTCGGCGCGGCCAACGCCGTGGTCACCAACCGCCTGCACGGGATGCTGCTCGCCCTGATGATGGGGTTGCCGGTGCAGGTGCGCGACAACTCCTACGGCAAGCTGACCAACTACATCGACAGCTGGCTCGCCGATTGGAAACGCTGAGACCTCCGGGAACGTTTGCGCCCCGCATCCGTCTGTCATCCCGGAACACGGGCTGAAGAGGGCGTCGGCGGGCATGGCGGGCAGGGGGTTGCACATCGGAGTCGAGGAGACGGCAAGCGGCGGTCTGGTCCGCCGCACCGTCCTGCTGTCCGAGGACGGCGCCCGCCGTCGGCACCGCGTGGTCTACGAGTTCGAGGACCCGGCCGGAACGGCGGCGGACCGGCCGATGGACGGGACGGTGATGGCCGTCCTGTTCCACGCCATGGAGCGGGGACTTCCCGTCCATGTGCACGGGCCGCTGACCCGCACGGCGCTGCACAACATCGACGCGCTTCAGGGAGTGTGGCGGCGCTGGCGTCCCGACCGCTATCGGACGGTGGAGATCATCCCGGAGACGGTCGTCGACCGCACCGCGCCCAAGCCGGGGCGGCGGGCCATCGCCGCCTATTCCGGCGGGCTGGACAGCACCTTCACCATCCTGCGCCACCGGCTTCTCCTGCCGCCGGAACGCCGCCACAGTGTCGGCGCGCTTCTCATGGTGCACGGTTTCGACGTGGAACTGGACCGGTCCGAGGATTTCGAGCGGCTGGTCGAGCGCACCCGGCCCTTCCGCGAACTGGTCGGGCTGGACCTGCGCGTGGTGCGCACCAACAGCAAGGAGCTGCATCTCCAGAACTGGCAGGATTCCCACGCGGCGGAACTGGCGGCCTGCCTGCACCTCCACGAGGCGGAGTTCGAGTTCGGGCTGATCGGCAGCACCAAGCCGTACGACGCGCTGGTCATCCCCTACGGCACCACGCCGATCGCCGACCATCTGCTGTCCGGCGACGGCTTCTCCATCGTCCATGACGGCGCCGCCTATTCCCGGACGGAGAAGGCGGCGGCGGTTGCCGTCCATCCGGAGGCGGTGCGCTCCCTGCGCGTCTGCTGGGAGGGGGCGGAGCAATTCCGGAACTGCGGCGTGTGCGAGAAATGCGTGCGCACCCGGATGAACTTCGCCGCCGCCGGGGTGATCGCCCCGGACTGCTTCGACGGGCCGCTGGACCCGACCCGCATCGCCGGCATCCCGGTGCGCAACGAGCCGCAGGCGGCGGAGCTGCGCTCCATCCTCGACTACGCCCGCCAGAACGCGGTGGAGGGAGAGTGGCTGGAGCGGCTGAAGGAGCGGGTGCGCGCCATCCAGCCGGATTTTGGCCAATCCGAGGGTGGCTCCTCCGAACCCCGTCCTGTCCGGGCGGTGAAGGGCGCCGCCGCCTCGCTGCGGCAGGCGGCGGTGGGGCTGCTCGACGCGATGGAGCTGAAGCAGCCGCTCAAGCGGGTCCGCAACCGGCTGCGGACCCGCGGCTGAGCTGTTCGTTCCGTAGCCGGCCGTCCCGTCGCGCGCCGAGCAGCCGCATCGCCACCAGCATCAGCAAAGCGGCCGCCAGCAGCAGGATGGCGCAGGCCACGGCGATGCCGGTCTCCCCGGTGGCGATGTTGAGGAAGACGGCCATGGGCAGCGTTTCGGTCTTCATGCGGGTGGCCCCGGCGACCATCAGCGTGGCGCCGAACTCGCCCAGCGCCCGCGCCCAGGCCAGCACGGCCCCCGCCGCGATGCCCCTGGCGGCCAGCGGCAGCTCCACCCGCCAGAACACGGTCCAGGGGGAGGCGCCCAGCGACTGCGCCGCGATGGCGCAGCTCCGGTCGACGGACCGGAAAGCGGCCGTGGCGGTGCGCACCACGACCGCCGTGGACACGAAGGCCAAAGCCACCACCACACCCGCGGGAGAGAACAGCAACTCCATTCCCAGCTCCGGGAATGGCCCGTTGCGCCCGAGCAGGAACAGCAGACCCAGCCCGGCGACCAGCGGCGGCATGACCAGCGGCACGTCGAGCAGCGTGTCGAGCAGGAGCTTCCCCGGAAAACGCCGCCGCGCCATCAGGTAGGCCGCCGGCATGCCGAGGACCAGCGCGATCCCCAGCGCCGCGACGGAGGTCAGCGCCGACAGCCGCAGCGCGAACAGCGTTTCCACGCTGGTCAGTGCGGCCCGGAGGTCGCCCGGGGGCAGGCGGGCCAGCAAGGCGACCAGCACGCCCGCGATCGTCAGCGCGACGACGGCGAGCGGCAGGGCGAGGAGGGCGGCAAAGCCCATCCGTCACATCTTCGGGGCGGGCGGGAAGCCGAAGCGCTGGAAGGTGGCGAGGCCGGCGTCCGAGGCCAGGAAATCCGCGAAGCGCTTGGCGGCGTCCGGCGCGGCGCTGGTCTTCAGCACGGCGACGGGGGCGTATTCGGCCTCGTACCACTCTGGCGGAATGGCGATGACGGACAGCTTGCCCGGGTTCTGCGCCGCCTCCGACGCGCCGATGATGGCGGCGTCCACGTTGCCGTCCAGCACATAGAGGGCGAGCTGCTTCACGGTCGCGGCGCGGACGGTGACGTTGCGGCGGATCGCCTCGCCCTGGCCGGACTTGTTCAGGATGTCCTCCGCCGTGCGGCCCAGCGCCATCGCCTGCGGGTCGCCCAGCCCGACGCGGACGCCCGGCTTGGCGAGGTCGGCGACGCTGCGGATCGCCTCGGCCTTGCCCGGCGCCACCGCCAGCACCGGGCCGTGCACCACCAGCACCTTGAGGTCGGCGACGGCATCCAGTTCCTTCAGCTTGTCGGTGTAGAAGGTCGTGCCGGGGATGAACAGGTCGCCGGCCCTCGTCTCGTCGAAGCGGGCGAGAAGCTGGCCCGACCCGCCGTATTCGGCCGTCACGGTGATTCCCGTCTCCTTGCGGAACGCCTCGATCAGCGCCTCAACCGGCGGGCGGAGGCCGGCGCCGACATAGGCGTGGAGGTCCTGGGCCGCCGCGGCGGTCTGGGCGGCGGTCTGGAGAGCCAGCAGCCCGAAGGCGAGGGCGAGGGCTGTCAAACGCATGGGCACGGTTCCTTCGGTTCGTTGCGGAATGGTGACTCGCCCGACGCTGTATCGGTTCGGATACTGCGCTGGGTGGACGCTGTCAACAGGCCGTTGTACGCGAAGGTATATAGCGGTTGTGAGGGCATTGAGCGTTCCCCTCTCCCCCCTGGGGAGAGGGTTAAGGGTGAGGGGGGTGCACGCTTGCCGGACGTTAGCGCCACGCGCAACCCCCTCACCGGCCCTGCGGGCCACCCTCTCCCCGGAGGGGAGAGGGCTTCTGACTCAGCTCACCAACGCTTCCAAAGCGCCGCGCATGCCGCGCTCCTCGATCACCGCCAGATGGGCGGCGGTGCGGTGCGCCAGACCGGGGATGCGGGTCAGGTCCTCGCCCCACAGCGCGGCGTTGGACAGCACCGCGTCCACCAGCGCCGCCGGGACGCCGCCATGCGCCGCCCAGGCGCCGGACAGCGCCGTCAGCACCGCCGCGTCGTCGCGGATCGGGTAGGGGCCGGCGTCGCGGTTGCCGGTGCAGGCACCGTCCGCCGTCCGCGTGCCCTTGTAGAAGCGCAGCAGGGCGGCCAGCGAGAAGGACAGGCCGTCCGGCGCCTCGCCATGGGCGGCGGCGTAGTCCTTCAGGCTGGGCAGGACGCGCACCTGCCACTTCGACACCGAGTTCAGCGAAATGGCGATCAGCTCGTGCCGGATGTAGGGGTTGCCGAAGCGCTCCATGATGGTGCGGGCGTAATCCTGGCGCTCGGCGTCGGGCAGGGGCACGAAGGGGACGATCTCCCCAAACATCACCGTGTTCAGGTAGGCGGACAGGGTGGCGTCGTCCATCATGCCCTTCACCGTGTCCACCCCCGCCACGAAGGCGGCGAGGGCGCTGGCGGTGTGGGCGCCGTTGAGGATGCGCACCTTGCGCGTGCGGTAGGGCTGCAGGTCGTCGGTCCAGACCACGTTCAGCCCGGCCTTGTGCAGCGGGAACTCCTCGGCCAGGGCCGCCGGGCCTTCGATGACCCAGACGTGGAAGGGCTCGCCGGCCACGGCCAGCGGGTCCTCATAGCCCCATGCGGCGGCGAGCGCCGCGGCCTCGTCGCGCGGGTGGCCGGGTACGATGCGGTCGACCAGCGTGTTCAGGAAGTGGTTGTGCGCCTCGACCCAGGCGGCGAAGCCGGATTCCAGGCCCCAGCGCTTGGCGTGGGCCAGAACGATCCGCTTCAGCTTGGCGCCGTTGGCCTCGATCAGCTCGCAGGGCAGCAGGACGAGGCCGCTCTCCGGCGTGCCGCCCAGCGCGGTGAAGCGGGCGTGCAGCAGCGCCGCGACCTTGGCCGGGAAGCTCTGCTGGCAGGCGCCGGGGGTGTAGGGCTCCGCCACGTCGGCAATGCCGGCCTCCGTCGTGTTGGACACCAGGAAGCGCAGCGCCGGTGCGGTGGCGAGCGCCAGCATGCGGTCCCACGCGGCGTAGGGGTTCAGCGCGTCGGACACGCAGCTCACCACCCGGCGGGATTCGACCTCCTTGCCTTGCTCGATGCCGCGCAGCAGAACGGTGTAGAGCCCCTCCTGCGCGTTCAGCAGGCCGGCGACGCCCTGGTCCAGCGGCTGGGCGACGGCGACCCCGGCGCTCATCAGCCCGGCGCCGTTGGCGACGTCCACCATCCAATCGACGAAGCCGCGCAGGAAGTTGCCGTCGCCGATCTGAAGGACGGTGACGGGCAGGCGCGGGGCGCCCGCCGTGTGCGCCACATCGAAGGCGCCGGCGGCGAGCGATTCACGGGAGAGAAGAGGCATGACGGAGAGTCCTTTGGGAATCGGATTGCGCTGGCCGGGGATTCAGGCGACGCCGAAGCGGTAGACGATGCGGCCCGTGTACCACTGGCCGGGGGCCAGAGCGGTGGAGGGGAAGGACGGGATGTTGACGGCGTTGGGGAAGTGCGACGGCTCCAGGCAGAAGGCGCTGTGCCGGGTGTAGAGCGTGCCGCCTTTGCCGAGGTCGCGCGGCGTCTGGCCGTCGAGGAAATTGCCGGTGTAGACCTGCACGCCCGGTTCCGTTGAGAGGACCTCCAGCACCCGCCCGCTGCCCGGATGGACGACGCGGGCGTGCAGCCCCAGCGCGCCCTCCGGCTTGTCCACCGCGTAGTGCAGGTCGTAGCCCTTGCCGAGTGCCAGCATCGGGTGGTCGGCGCCGATCCGCGCGCCGAAGGCGGCGGGGCTGCGGAAGTCGAGGGGCGTGCCGGTCACGTCCACAAGCTCCCCGGTGGGGACGGCGGTGGCGTCGAGCGCCAGATAGCGGCTGCCGTTGACCGTCGCCACATGGTCGAGGATGGACGACCCGGCGTCGCCCGACAGGTTGAAGAAGCTGTGGTCGGTGAAGTTCGCCACGGTTGCCTTGTCCGCCGCGACGGCGGTCCAGGCGATGGTCAGGGCGTTGTCCTCGTCCAGCGCATAGACCAGCCGGACGGGCAGGGTGCCGGGGAAGCCCTCCTCCCCATCCTCGAAGACATAGGTCAGTTCCAGGCTCGTTTCGTCCAATTGACGCGCGTTGAAGGTGCGGAAGCGCGAGCCGCGCTGGCCGCCGTGCAGCGTGTTGGGCGGCGCGTTGACGGCGGTGCGGTGCTCCACCCCGTCCAGCGTGAAGCGTCCGCCGCCGATGCGCCCGCAATAGCGCCCGATGAAGGAGCCCATGGAGGGCTGGCCGGCCATCGTCTGCTCCAGCGTCTCGTAGCCCTGCACCACGTCGCCGAGGGCGCCGTCGCGGTCGGGCGCCAGGATCTGGACGATCTTGCAGCCATAATTGGTGATGCGGACGGCCATGCCCCGGCGGTTCCGCAGGGTGAACAGGTCGGTCGGCGTGCCGTCGATGGTGGCGCGGAAATCCTCGCGCCGGAGGTCGGCATAAGGCGTCATGGCGTGGGTGCCCCTTGGACCGGAGGATGCCGGAAGGATATTGGATATATTAATATATCAGTATCCGGGGCGGAAGGAGAAAGGCGCCCGCCGCGGGAGCGGGCGCTTTTGCCGCACGTCGACGGCTTGGCGGCGTCAGCGGGCCAGGGCTGCGCCCAGCGCCGCGACGTCGATCTGGTGGGTTCGGAGAATCTTGTGCTCCGCGTAGCCGAGGCGGCGGTTGATCGCCAGCATCGGCCCGTTCGTCGCCGCGTTGCGGGTGATCATCAGCCGGACGGAGGGCCGGGCGGAACGGACATGCCGCAGCAAGGCGGCCTTCAGCCCCTTGCCCACCCCCAGCCCGCGCCGGTCACGGCGCACGCCGGTGACGATCTGATGGACCCGGTCGGTCATCTCCGGGTGCCAGAAAACGTCGCTGAAGCCGATCACCGACCCGTCGGCATCGCGCAGCACGATCATGTGGTGCTCCACCTGCTGGAACTGGACGTTGCGCTTCCATTCCATGGCCATCGCCATCGTCACTGGGATCAGCGGCTGGTCCAGCCGGTCGCGCGGCAGATCGGGCAGCAGGGCGTTGTGCAGCGGCAGGATCGCTTCGAATTCCGCGTCCGGGACCTCGCCGGCGTGGATGGTTTCCGTCAAGCCGGGGACCGCAAGGGGCATTGCCGCGTGCCAATCCTCCACCATCGCCCAATCGACGCTGTCCAGCGCCAGCCGGCTGTCCACCGATCGCAGCCGTTCGTCGGCCCCGATGGCGCGGAGGAAGCCGTGGCCGTCCGCCTCTTCGGTGACCAGGGTCAGCAGGTTCTTCCCGTGCGCGGTCATCAGGCCGTGGATTTCCGCCAGCAGTCGGCGGCCGATCCCCCGGCGCCGCCACTCCTTCAGCACGAAGCCGTCGGCGTGCAGGTGGGGCAGCGCCGCCCGGATGTCCGGCTGGTCGGGGTTGGGCAGGAAGGCGTAGACGATGCCGACGATTCGCCCCTCCGCCCGAGCGACCCAGTGGACATTGCGTCCGAAGGCGCTCGGCTGCCGTTCGATCGCTTCGAACCAGGCGTCGGAGGGCGGGAGATCGTCCGCGCCGGACTGCGCGTGCCGCGCCCGGCGGAAAACATGCCGCTCCGCCCACAGCTCCGGCGGAGCGCTGTGCGGGTCGAAGGGAAGAATATCGAACGCGGGCAGAGCGGAAGCGGTCATGAACACCCTCGGCGGAACCGATGCACGGAGCGCGGGAGTGTGTGGTGTGTCGCCACGCTCCAGGGCTGTGTCGGATCGTCGCAAGCCGAGGGGCCCAGACGTTGCCCCGGCCCGTCGACCGGGCCGGGGCAATTCGCGGAACACAGGAAAGGGCTGTCCTACCCGGCAGTTACCAAGCCGGGACCACCGCGCCCTTGAAGCGGTCGAGGATGAACTGCTTCACCTCGTCGCTCTGGTACACCTTCACCAGCGTGGCGACCCACGGCTTGTCCTGGTCGGCCTTGCGGACGGCGATGACGTTGGCGTAGGGGCTCTCGCTGGCCTCGCGGGCGATGGCGTCCTTGTTCGGGTCCAGGCCGGACTCCATGGCGAAGTTGGTGTTGATGACCGCCACGGTCACATCGTCCAGCGAGCGCGGAAGCTGGGCGGCGTCCAGCTCCAGGATCTGCAGCTTCTTCGGGTTGTCGGAGATGTCGAGCGGCGACGCCTTCAGGCCGGCGCTCTCCTTCACCTTGATCAGCCCCTTGGCCTGGAGCAGCAGCAGGGCGCGGCCGCCGTTGGTCGGGTCGTTGGGGATGGAGATCTTGGCGCCGTCGGGCAGCTCGTCCAGGCTCTTCACCTTCTTCGAGTAGACGCCCATCGGGAAGATCACCGTCTTGGCGACGCTGACCAGCTCATAGCCACGGTCCTTCACCTGGTTGTCCAGGTAGGGCTGGTGCTGGAAGGAGTTGGCGTTCAGGTCGCCCTGGGCCAGCGCCTGGTTCGGGATGACGTAGTCGGAGAACTCCAGCACCGTCAGGTCGAGGCCCTCCTTGGCGGCCAGCGGCTTCACCTTTTCAAGGATCTGGCCGTGCGGGCCGGGGGTGACGCCGATCTTCAGGGCTTCGGCCGACGCGCCGACGGCGGTCGCCAGGGTCGCGATGCCGGCCACCAGACCAAAGGCCGCGCCGAGCACACGGGTACGGAACATCTCCAACTCCTCAGGACTTCAGGTTGCGTTTGTTGACGCGGCGGGCGATCCAGTCGCCCGTCGATTGAACGATCTGCACCAGCACGATCAGCACGATCACCACCGCCAGCATGACCTCCGGCAGGAAGCGCTGGTAGCCGTAGCGGATGCCGAGGTCGCCCAGGCCGCCGCCGCCGACAGCACCCACCATGGCCGAATAGCCGATCAGGCTGACCACCGACAGCGTCAGGCCCAGCGCGATGGCGGGCATCGCCTCCGGCAGCAGGACCTTGCGGATGATCTGGAAGGGCGTGGCGCCCATGGACTGCGCCGCCTCGATCAGGCCGCGGTCGACCTCGCGCACGGCGCCCTCGACGATGCGGGCAATGAAGGGCACGGCGGCGACCGTCAGCGGCACGATGGCCGCGGCGGTGCCGATGGAGGTGCCGGCGATCATCCGGGTGAAGGGGATGATCGCTACCACCAGGATGATGAAGGGGGTGGAGCGCGTCATGTTCACCAGCACGCCGGCGATCCGGTTGAAGGTGAGGTTCTGCAGCAGCTCCCCCCGGCCGGTGACGGCCAGGAGCACGCCCAGCGGAAGGCCCAGCGCCGTGCCCAGGAGGCCCGACACCGCCACCATGTAGAGCGTGTCGAGAAGCGCCTTAAACAGCAGCGCGTAGATTTCCGGGGACAGCATGACCGAGCACCTCGACACCGAGCTTGTTGACGTTCAGGAGGCTGATGGCCGCCTCGATGGACTGCGGGTTGCCGATGGCCTCCACCACCAGCGTTCCGAAGGGCGCGCCCTGGATCTCGTCGATCTGGCCGTGCCAGATGTTCAGGTCCAGGTTCAGCTTGCGGCTGATCGCGCTGATCACCGGGGAGGTCGCGCGCTCGCCCGTGAAGGTGATGCGCAGCACCATGTTCGACCCCGGAACCGGCGTCGCCGACAGGCGGGCGCGCAAGCTGTCCGGGATGCCGCGGTTGATGACCGGATCGACGAAGGTCTTCGTCGTCTCGTGCTTGGGGTGCGCGAAGATGTCGAAGACCGGCCCCTGTTCGATGATCCGCCCGTTCTCCATCACCGCCACCTTGTGGCAGATTTCCTTGATGACGGCGATCTCGTGGGTGATCAGGACGATGGTCAGCCCCAGCCGCTTGTTGATGTCGGCCAGCAGGTGGAGGATCTGGGTCGTCGTCTCCGGGTCCAGCGCGGAGGTCGCCTCGTCCGACAGCAGCACCTTGGGCTTGCTGGCCAGCGCGCGGGCGATGCCGACGCGCTGCTTCTGCCCGCCCGACAGCTCCGCCGGGTAGCGGTCGCGCTTGTCGGTGAGGCCGACGAGGTCGAGCAGCGGCTCCACCGTTTCACGGATCTGTGCCTTGGCCACCCCGGCCAGCTCCAGCGGCAGGGCGACGTTGTCGAACACCGTGCGCGAGGACAGCAGGTTGAAGTGCTGGAAGATCATGCCGATGCTGTGCCGCGCCTCGCGCAGCTCGCGCGGCGACAGGGCGGTGACGTCCACCCCGTCGACCAGCACGCGGCCCGAGGTCGGCTTCTCCAGCAGGTTCACGGTGCGCAGCAGCGTGGATTTGCCGGCGCCTGAACGGCCGATGATGCCGTAGATCTCGCCGCGACCGATGGTCAGGTCGATGTCGGCGAGCGCCTGGACCGGCTGGCCGGTGCCGCGGGACGGGTAGGTTTTCTGAAGCTGTTCGAAGGTTATCATACGCTCTTGGCCTCCCGACGCGCGCCCAGATCGCGGGCCGCGTCGCGCAGGACGGTCTTCTGGATTTTACCGGTCGATGTCTTCGGCAGATCGCTGAACACAACGGTGCGCGGCACCTTGTAGTGCGCAATGCGGTCCCGGCACCATTGAATTATGTCGGACTCAGAGGGGCGTTCGCTGCCGGGCTTCACCGTCACGAAGGCGCAGGGGCTCTCGCCCCAACGGTCGTCGGGGCGTGCGACCACTGCGGCCTCCAGAACGGCGGGATGCCGGTACAACGCTTCCTCCACCTCCAGGGACGAGATGTTCTCGCCGCCGGATATGATGATGTCCTTGCTGCGGTCCTTGACTTCGATATAGCCGTCGGGATGCAGCACGCCCAGGTCCCCGGTGCGGAACCAGCCGTCCTTCAGCGCCTCCTTGGTCGCCGCGGGGTTCTTCAGATAGCCCTTCATCACCGTGTTGCCGCGCAGCGCGATCTCTCCGATGGACTGCGCGTCGGCGGGCACCGGCCGGCCGGTTTCGCGGTCGAGCACGGTCGCGTCCTCCACCGCGACGTGGTTCACCCCCTGCCGGGCGAACTGCAGCGCCAGCCCGTCGGCGTCCAACGCCTCCCAGCCGTTCTGCGGGGCGCAGACGGTGGCCGGGCCGTAGCATTCGGTCAGCCCGTACATGTGCACCACCTCGAAGCCCAGCGTCGCCATGCCGGCGAGGACCGCGGAGGGAGGGGCGGCGCCGCCAGTGCCCACGACGACGCGGCGGGGGGCCGCCCGCCGCACCGCCGCCGGGGCGTGAATCAGCATGTTCAGCACGATCGGCGCGCCGCACAGATGGGTGACGCCCAACTCCGCGATGGCGTCGAAGATCGCCGCCGGCTCCACCCGGCGCAGGCAGACATGGGTGCCGCCCGCGGCGGTGACCGCCCAGCTGTAGGTCCAGCCGTTGCAATGGAACATCGGCAGCGTCCACAGGAAGACGCTCTCGGGCCGGACGTTCAGGGTGAAGGCGTTGCCCAGCGCGTTCAGATAGGCGCCGCGGTGGTGGTAGACGACGCCCTTGGGGTTGCCGGTGGTGCCGCTGGTGTAGTTCAGCGCGATGGCCTGCCACTCGTCGTCCGGCCCACGCCAGGGGGCGGGCTCGGCGGCGGTGAGGAAGTCCTCATACTCCACGGCACCCAGCGACGGCGCGTCGGGCACCTGCTCGTCGGCGACCTCCACCACCGTGATCGGGCGCTCCGTCCGGGCGAGCGCCGCCTTGGCGACCGGCGACAGCTCGCGGTCCACAATGAGGAGCTTCGTCTCGCTGTGGTCCAGGATGAAGGCGATGGCCGCGGCGTCCAGCCGGGTGTTCAGCGCGTTCAGGACCGCCCCGGCCAGTGGCACCGCGTAATGCGCCTCCAGCAGCGCCGGGACGTTGGGCGCCAGCACCGACACCGTGTCGCCGCGCCCCACCCCAGCCCGCAGCAGCGCCCCGGCGAAGCGCCGCACCCGGTCAAGGAACTGCGCATAGGTGATGCTCCGGCGGCCGTGGACGATGGCCGGCTTGTCCGGATAGACCTTCGCCGCGCGCTTCAGGAAGCTGAGTGGGCTGAGCGGAACGTGGTTCGCGGGGTCGGGGGCGAGGCCGCGGTCGAAGATCGAGGCGGTGCGGCTGAACGGGCCGGTCATGACGGAACTTCCTGAAAAGAAAGGCCCCTCTCCCCTTCAGGCGGGGAGAGGGGATGGGCAGAGGGCAGTCACCAGGTCGGGATGATGGTGCCGTTGAAGCGCGTGTTGATGAAGTCCCGCACCTCGGCGGAGCGGTACAGCTCGATGAAGCGCTTGATCGCCGGGTCCTCGGCGCGGTCCTTGCGGACGGCCCAGACGAGGTGCCATTTCGACTGGTCGTCCTCCAGAACCAGCGCGGTCTTCGGGCTCAGCCCGGCGAGGACCGCGTAGTTCAGCGTGATGACCGAGGCGTCCACGTCGTCCAGCGAGCGCGGAAGCTGGGCGGCGTCCAGTTCCACCAGCTTGATCTCCTTCGGGTTGGACGCGATGTCGGCGATGGAGGTGTTCAGGCCCGCCCCGTCCTTCAGCCCGATCACCCCGGCCTTGGCCAGCAGGAACAGGGCGCGGGCGCCGTTGGTCGGGTCGTTGGGGATGGAGACGCTGGCCCCCTCCTTCAGGTCGGCCAGAGACTGGACCTTCTTCGCGTAGATGCCCATGGGCACGACGATGCTCTTGGCGACCGGAACGATGTCGTAGCCGCGCTGCTTGATCTGGTTGTCCAGGAAGGGCTGGTGCTGGAAGTTGTTGGCGTCGATGTCGCCGGACTGGAGCGCGGCGTTGGGCATGTTCCAGTCGGTGAACTCGATCACCTCCGCCTTCAGACCTTCCTTGGCGGCGATCTTCGCCGTGTATTCCAAGATCTCGCCATAGGGACCGGCGGACACGCCGAGCTTCAGGGCCGCGGCGCCGGCGCCGGTGGAGACGGTGAGAAGGGCGGCGGTGACAATGGACGTCAGAAAGGCTTTCACGGAACGGGTCCTCTATGCGCGGTGTGGAATGGTCGGATCGGGCGCGGGGTCGGTGTGAAATGCGGGCGCGATCAGCGCCGCCGCACGCCGGAGCGCCGGGCCGCCAACTGCTTGGCGGCGCGCTCGGCCTGTCCGACGTTGCGGAAGGTCTGGCGGTCGAGGTCCTTGAAGGACCAGTCGGACACGAAGAAGGTGAAGCCGCCCTGGCCGGCGACGACGATGCCGGCGGACCGGCCCTGGACCTCGATGGCGTAGGCGTTGGAGGTGCTCATGACGGTGTTCTCCCTCGGCCCGCGGCGCTGCGCGCGCGGGTTTCATGCGGATCGGATGCTGGACGGGACGGGTTGGCGCGCTGGGGTCAGCGGCGACACGAGGCGTTGCGCATTCGGCAACACAGGTCCGTCGCGGTGCCGGTCCGATCGGCTGGGGAGGGGAGGGTCATCATGGTCATTCCGGTCACTCCTTCCAGAGTTCCACGACCGGTATCGTGGCGCTTTAGCGTTTGGTGACGCGGCGCAAGCTGGCGATCAAATTGCCGCGGGGCGCCCCCCTTGGGCGTCCGGCTTTTTATCTACAATGAGAGTGGGCATTCGGTCAAGGCGGAAAGTGAATTGAATTTGTGAAAATGCACATATCACTTTTTTAGATTGTGAAATAGGGCGCTCGGCCATGGATGGCCGGGGCTCAGCGCGCGCCGTCCTCGCGCGCCGTCTCCCGCGGGCGGCTCTGCGCGTAGTGCAGCGACAGGGCGCGGATCTGCTCCTCCGTCAGGTTGCGCACGGCGGTGCCCATGATCCTGGACAGCGGCGTGTCGCCGTGCGCGTCCCTCTGCCAGAGGCGGAGCTGGTCGGCGATGTAGCTCGCGTGCTGCCCGTCGAGGCGGGGGTAGCGCGGGTCGCGGTCCTCGCCATGGCAACCGGAGCAGGCCGGCACCCCAGTGTCGCGGTCGCCGGACTCGGCCAGCCGTGCGCCCAGCGCCAGCAGGGCCGGATCGGCGTCGGCGGGCGGCGGCGGGTAGGGCGCCCTCTGCCTTGCATAGTGGTCGGCCAGGGTTCGCAGGATCGGCTCGTCCAGCCCGGCGGCCACCGGCTGCATGATGCCGCTGTGCCGCCCGCCCTCGGCGTAGGCCTTCAGCGCGTGGAAGAGATACGCGGCGTTCTGGCCCGACAGGCGGGGGAAGGCGGCGGCGCTGTCTCCGGGGCCGCCCCCGGCGCCGTCATAGCCGTGGCAGCGCGCGCAGTTGTCCAGCACCTCGCGGGCGGAACCGTCCAGCATCGCCAAGTCACTCAGCGCCGAGCGGTCGCCGTCCGGCGTCGTCTCCCCGAAGGCGAGGCGGCGGTACTCCTCGGCGCTCATGCCGTCGAGCCGGCGCAGGAAGGCGGCCACCGCCCAGGGCTCGTCGTCGCGCGCCTGCGCCGGCCAGGCGGGCATGCCGGCGTATTTGATGCCGTTGTAGGTGATCCAGTAGAGCTGCTTGTCCGTCCAGTCCCCGGCATGGCCCGGCAGGAAGGGCGGGGCGGGCAGCATGTGGCGCGAGATCGGGTTGCGCCCGACGTCCGGCGCGCCGTGGCAGGGGGCGCAGCCGTCCTCGTAATGGCCGGCGCCGCGCCGGATCAGCGCCGGATCGTCGAGGTCGGGCGGATCGCCGACGAAGGCGGCGTGCGTCTCGATGGAGCTGCGCATCGCCATGCTGAAGAACCAGTGGACCGGCGGCCAGTGCTCCTTGCTGGCGGCGATGCTGTAGAGCCCCGACCAGGCGAACAGGAAGCCCCCCACCGCTTGGGCGCCCAGAACCAGCCCGATGATCGTCAGAACTCTGCGCATGGATGGGACGCTCCGCCGGTTGCGAGTGTTTGTTCCCGAGTGAATGCTCCCCCGCTGACCGAAGTTCCGGCGGAACCTGCGGCCTTGCCGTGAGTTTAGCCGTGCAACGACGATGCCCGCCGCCGCGGGCCAACGCCGCGAGGGGGGTGCATGGACCGCAGGTCTGGCCGCAGCGAGGGACGCCGACGGAACTGGCGGAGAGCGGCCCTGGCCGGCGGACTGGGGCTCCTGGCGGCCTGCGAGCGGGGTCCGCAATCCGCGCTCCACCCCGCCGGGCGCAACGCCGAGGCGATCCTCGACCTGACGCTGATTCTCGTCGCCGGGGGCGGGGTCATCTTCCTTTTCGTCATGGCGCTGGCGGGGTACGCCGTCATCGCCCGGCCGGAACGCTTCCCCGGAAGCCGCGCCTGGATCATCGGCGGCGGCCTCGTCTTTCCCATCGTCACGCTGACCGCGCTTCAGGTCTACGAGTTCGCCGTGGCCCGGCAGTTGTCGGACACCGGCGGGGTGGAGCCTCTGCGCGTCGAGGTCACCGGCTACATGTGGTGGTGGGAGGTCCGCTACCCCGACGTAAGTATAGAAGGGGCCGGGGAGGGCGGTGAGGTCCTGCGCAGCGCCAACCGCCTCGTCATCCCGGCCGGGCGCACGGTGGAGGTGGTGGTGACCGCGGCGGACGTCATCCACAGCTTCTGGGTGCCCAGCCTGGGCGGCAAGATGGACATGATCCCCGGCCACGAGAACCGGCTGATCCTGGTCGGCGAGCGGCCCGGCACCTACCGCGGCCAGTGCGCCGAGTACTGCGGCGCCCAGCACGCGCTGATGGCCTTCGACGTGGTGGTGGAGCCGCCCGACCGATTCGAGGAATGGCTGGCCGCCGAGCGCCGTCCCGCCGCCGAACCCGAAGGGCTGCAGCAGGCCGCCGGGCGCGACGCCTTCCTGCGCGCCGGCTGCGGGTCCTGCCACACGGTGCGCGGGACGCCGGCCAACGGGGCGGCCGGGCCGGACCTGACCCATGTCGGCGGGCGCGGCGCGCTGGCCGCCGGGACGCTGCCCAACACGCCGGAGGCCCTGGCCGGCTGGATCGCCGGGGCGCAGCACATCAAGCCGGAGAACCGCATGCCGTCCTTCCCGATCCTGGGCGGCGACGATCTGCACGCCATCGCCGTCTGGCTGGAGAGCCTGAAATGACCCCGCCGCTCGACGATGCCGCCCTGCCCAGCCGCCTGCCGCGCCCGAAGGAGGAGCTGGAGGCGCTGAAACGCGCCTGGAAGCCGACCTCCGGCCTCGGCCTGCTGAAGGAGGTGAACAACAACATCATCGGCGTGATGTACATCGGCACGGCGCTGCTGTTCTTCGTCATCTCGGGCACGCTGGCGCTCGTCATGCGGACGCAGCTCGCCGTGCCGGAGAACGACGTGCTGGGGCACAGCCTCTACAACCAGTTCTTCACCGTGCACGGCACGGGCATGATGTTCCTGTTCGCCGTGCCCATCGTCGAGGCCATCGGCGTCTTCCTGCTGCCCTCCATGCTGGCGGCGCGCGACCTGCCCTTTCCGCGGCTGTCGGCCTTCGCCTTCTGGGCCTATCTGTTCGGCGGGCTGGCCTTCTTCTGCTCGCTGATCTTCGAGGTGGCGCCGGACGGCGGCTGGTTCATGTACCCGCCGCTGACCAGCATGAAGTTCTCGCCAGGCATCAACGCCGATTTCTGGCTGCTCGGCATCGGCTTCATCGAGATTTCGGCCATCGCCGGGGCCATCGAGATCATCGTCGGCATCCTGCGCACCCGCCCGCCCGGCATGACGCTGGACAAGATCCCGGTCTATTGCTGGTCGATGCTGGTCATGGCGGGGATGATCGTCTTCGCCTTCCCGGCGGTGATCATCGCGACCGCGCTGCTGGAGATCGAGCGGGCCTTCGACTGGCCCTTCTTCATCGCGGAGCGGGGCGGCGACCCGCTGCTCTGGCAGCACCTGTTCTGGTTCTTCGGCCATCCCGAGGTCTACATCATCTTCCTGCCGGCGGCGGGGCTGGTGTCGATGATGGTGCCGGCGCTGGCGCAGCGGCCGCTGGTCGGCCACGACTGGGTGGTGGTGGCGCTGGTCGGCACCGGCTTCTTCAGCTTTGGCCTGTGGGTGCACCACATGTTCGCCACCGGCATCCCGCCGCTGAGCCTCAGCTTCTTCTCCGCCGCCAGCATGGCCGTGTCGGTGCCGGCGGGCATCCAGGTCTTCGCCTGGATCGCCACGCTGGGCAAGGGGCGGCTGCAATGGACGGTGGCGACGTGGTTCCTGCTGGGCTTCCTGTTCATCTTCGTGGCCGGCGGCCTGACCGGCGTGATGGTGGCGGTCATCCCCTTCGACTGGCAGGCCCATGACAGCTACTTCGTGGTGGCGCACCTGCATTACGTGCTGATCGGCGGCATGGTCTTCCCGGTCTTCGCCGGGCTGTATCACTGGTGGCCGACGATGAAGGGCACCATGCTGTCGGAGCGGCTGGGGCGCTGGGCCTTCTGGATGATGTTCATCGGCTTCAACGTCGCCTTCTTCCCCATGCATGTCAGCGGCCTGATGGGCATGCCGCGCCGCGTCTACACCTATCCGGGTGATCTCGGCTGGAACGTCCTGAACATGGTCTCCACCGTCGGGGCCTTCGTGATGGCCTTCGGCGTCCTGCTGGTGCTGATCGACATGGCGCGCGACGCCTTCGGCCGGGGGCGCCCGGCGCCGGAGAATCCGTGGAAGGCGGGAACGCTGGAATGGATTCCGAACGACGACTACGCGACGCGCAGCATCCCGCATGTCCGCTCGCTCTACCCGCTGTGGGACAACCCCAACCTGTCGCGCGAGGTGCAGGAGGGCGCCCACTACCTGCCCGGCGCCCCGACCCGCCGGCGGGAGACCATCGTGACCAGCCCGATCGAGGCCCGGCCCCAGTATCTGATGCCGATGCCCGGTCCGCACTGGAGCCATTTCCTCGCCGGGCTGTTCACCGCCGCCCATTTCATCTGTCTGGCCGTGCAGCTCTACTGGGTGTCGCTGGTGCCGGGGGTGCTGGCCATCGCGTCGGTCTTCTGGTGGGTGTGGGGCCTGGACAAGGGGGCCGACCATCCGCCGCAGGACGTTGGCGGCGGGTGGCGCGTGCCGGTCTATCTCCAGGGATCGGAGAATCATTCCTGGTGGGGGACGGCGGTCCTGCTGCTGGTGGACGGGACGGCCTTCGCCTGCCTGTGCTTCACCTACGTCTTCCTGTGGACGGTCAGCCCGGACGTCTGGCCGACAGGCACCGACGCCCTGCCGGGGCTGGGGTGGCTGTTCGGCGAGGCGGCGCTCTGGATCGTGGCGGCGGGCGCGATGCTGCTGGCGAGCCGCGCCGTGGCCCATAACCGCTCCTGGACGATGCGGGGCGCTCTGCTCGTTGGTCTCCTGCTGATGCTGGCCGCCGCGGCGGCCGAGCCCTACAACCACATCGGCAGCGGGCTCGTGGCGTCGGAGAGCGCCTATGGCGCCATCGTCTACATGCTGGCCTCCTGGCAGGTCTTCCACGTCGTGATCCTGGTTCTGATGACTGGCTTCACGCTGGCGCGCTCCTTCGCCGGGCGGCTGCACGCGCGGCGCCGCGTCACCTTCGACAACGTGATGCTGGTCTGGCTCTACACCTGCGGGCAGGGGGTGGTGTCGCTCCTGCTGGTGCATCTGTTCCCGCGTCTGGCCGTGTGAGGCGTGCCATGGAAAAAACGGCGTTCACCGCGACCTTCACCGGGATGATGTCGGCCTTCCTGATCTGGGCGGTCCATTTCGCGGCGGTCTACGGCATCAACGGGCTGATCTGCGCCCGTGCATGGGACGGGGTGGAGCTGTACGGCCACCCCGTCGCGGTGGTTCTGATCCTCGGCGCAACGGCGGTCGCCCTGCTGCTGGCCGCGGGCGTGCTGGCGGCGGCGCTGTGGGGCGCCGCTCCGGGCCGGCGGACCAGCGAGGACCCGCGGCGCTTCATCCGCCTGTTCACCGGGCTCGCCGCCGCGGGATCGCTGGTCGCCATCCTGTGGAATGGGCTTCCTGCTTTGCAGGTGCCGGCCTGCGGCTAGCCCGGCCGCCTCATTCCGGGATCAGGCGACGGTAGAGGTGCCATGTGGCGTGGCCGAGCACCGGCATGACGATCACCAGCCCGACGAAGGCGGGCAGCGAGCCGAGCAGGAGCCCACCCGCCACGATCAGGCCCCAGAGCGCCATGGGTTCGGGATTCCTCAGGGTGGCACGAACGGAGGTGCGGATGGCCGTCGCCACGCCGACGCGGCGGTCCATGAGGAGCGGGAAGCTGACCACGCTGATCGCCAGCACCAGGACCGCGAACAGGAAGCCGACACCCATCCCGAGAACGATCATGCTCCAGCCGGCGCGGGTGGTGAACAGGGCTTGGACGAAGGCGCTCCAGCCCTCCGGCGCCAGCGGGGCGAGGGTCGCCATGTAGATGAGCTGCGCCGCCACCAGCCACAGCAGGAACACCGCCGTCAGGATCGCCCCCATCGCCAGGATCGCCCCGAAGGCCGGGGAGCGCGCCACGCCGAAGGCGTCCGCCCAGGACACGTGCTCGCCCCGCTCGCGCCGGCGGCTCATCTCATAGAGGCCGACCGCGGCGAAGGGGCCGATCAGGACGAAGCCGGAGGCCAGCGGAAACAGCAGGTGCAGCGCGTTCTGGTCGAAGACCACCTCAGCCAGCAGCAGCCCGACCAGCGGGTAGATCAGGGCGATGAACAGGACGTCGGTGCGGCAGGCCATGAAGTCATGGAGCCCCTTCCTCAGCGCGTCGCGCAGATCGTCGCTGCGGATGCGCCGCACGGTCGGCTCCAGCGCCGCCCGCTCCGCCGCCGGCGGGGCGATGGCGTGACCCGCCTCGGCCAGGCCGTGGGACCAGGATTTGAAATGGGCCGCTCCCCATTCCGCAGGGTTTCGGATGGTCATGTCCGTTCCTCCCGAACCGTTCGTTCAGGGAACGCGAGCCCGCCCGTGCCCGGTCGCGGCCTTCGCTGTCGCGGCCCGGCGGTCACAGGAGATCCCGCGCCCCGCCATGCAAGGGATGATACGCCGACGAATGGTTGGCGGCACTGTTCATTGGGGGAGGGGAGGGCGCCGGCTTTTCCGGAACCGGCGCCTGTCCTATTGTCCTTCGCCTCATGGAAACGACACCGGGGATGGGAATGGCGGATAAGGAAGACCGCAAGGCCGTGCTGGCCCGCATTCATGGCAAGGTGCAGGGCGTGTGGTACCGCGGCTGGACCGTGGAGACGGCGAACCGGCTGGGGCTGGACGGCTGGGTGCGCAACCGCGGCGACGGCACGGTGGAGGCGCTGTTCGCCGGCCCGGCGGACGCCGTGGACCGCATGCTGGAGGCCTGCCGCCGCGGCCCCTCCGCCGCCATCGTCAGCGACATCGCCGTCGAACCGACCCGCGATCCCGGCCCGGGCGCCTTCGAGCAGCGTCCGACGCAGTGACGCGGGTGGGATGGCCGGGCGCGGCCGGGCGCGATGGTTAGCGTTCTGTTAGCCATGCGGGGGCTAGGCTGACCGGTGTGGATGAGGGGTCGGATCGCCTTGCCCCCACCCCGGCCCTCCCCCGCTGCGCAGGGGAGGGAGGATGGTCCCCTCCCCTGCGCAGCGGGGGAGGGTTAGGGAGGGGGCACTCGGGTCGGGATGAGCGGCAAAAGGCCAAAATCAGCGCTCCGGCTCCTGCGCGGCACGTTTCTGTCGCTCGGCTTGCTGACGACCGGAGCCGCCTGGGCCAAGGGACCGCTCGACCGGACGGAGCCGGGGCACATGCCGCCGGTGCCGCCCGGCGGCTATAACCTGCCGCTGGCGCCGCCGGTGGTCCAGTACCCCTTGCCGCCGCAATGGGTGACCATCCGCTCCACCCAGGACTGGCGGCACGCCGGCACCTTCGAAAAAGAGCTGAGCAAGGCCTGCGCCGCCCGCCAGTTCCGCGAGCAGACGCCCATGCGCTTCCGCGCCGTCTTCAAGGGGGAGGTCCTGGGCGTCGCCTTCGGCCATGGCCTCAACCTGCACGACCCGAAGAAGCAGGCGAACCGCAAGCTGATCTACCTGTTCCGCAACGGCGACAGCACCGGCTGCACCATCGTGTCGATCACCAACGAGGATCTGCGCGTCCTCAACGACGCGCAGGCCGGCGGGGCGCCGAAGCGGTAGGAGTCATTCCTCACCGGCGGCGCCGCCGAAGACCTCTGCGAAGCTGGCGATCAGGGCGGCGTCCACATCCTCCATGGTGACGAGATGGCCGAGCGCCACGATGGAGGTCACGCCATGCTCGCTGATGCCGCAGGGGACGATGCCGGCGAAGTGGGACAGGTCCGGCTCGACGTTCAGGGCGACGCCGTGGAAGCTGACCCAGCGGCGCACCCGCACGCCGATGGCGGCGATCTTGTCCTCCTGGCCGGGGGCGCCGCCATAGGGCTGCTTGTCCACCCAGATGCCGACGCGGCCGTCCCGCCGTTCGCCACGGATGTTGAAGGCGGCCAGCGTGCGGATCAGCCACTCCTCCAGGTCGTGGACGAAGGCGCGGATGTCGGCGCCGCGCGTCTTCAGGTCGAGCATCACATAGGCCACGCGCTGTCCCGGCCCGTGATAGGTGAACTGCCCGCCGCGCCCGGCCTGATAGACGGGGAAGCGGCCCGGTTCCAGCAGGTCCTCCTCCCGCGCGCTGGTGCCGGCGGTGTAGAGGGGCGGATGTTCCAGCAGCCAGACCAGCTCCGGCGCGGTGCCGGCGCGGATGGCTTCGACGCGCGCTTCCATCTCGGCCAGCGCGTCGGGGTAGGGGACGGGCGTGTCGCTGATGCGCCACTCCACCGCCCTGGCCGGGGCGGGAGCGGCGGCGGGAACGGCATCGCCGATGGCGTCGGGGGCGGGCGGAACGGGGGCGGTGAGGTCGGTCATCCCGACGTTATGAACTTTCTTTGGCAAAAACGCGAGACGCCGCTTGATCGGTCTTCGGGGATCTGCTATTCCCCCGCTCCACCCGATGACGGGAGCGATCCTGACGTCGGTTCTACCAGCCTTGTGCGGTCGTGGCGGAATTGGTAGACGCGCAGCGTTGAGGTCGCTGTGGCAGAGATGCCGTGGAAGTTCGAGTCTTCTCGACCGCACCATCCCCCTGAAACGGGGGATTTGGCAAACAAACGAAAAGCCCGCCGGTCCATCGGACCACAGCGGGCTTTTTCGTTTTCGGGCCGTCTTTCGTTGTCAGGCTGCCCTGTCCAGGCACCTTCCCCTTAGCGGAACTCCACATACTGGTCGAGCGCGACGCGGCGCATGGTCTGCACGATGTAGGGCTGTGCGTTGTGCACCGTCACCAGCCCCTTCGCGTCGCGGCAGCGGTTGGCGAGGACGAACAGCATGCCGATCGCCGCGGAGTCGAGAAAAGTCAGATAGCGCAGGTCGAGCCGCACGTCGGGCCGCGCGCCGATGTCCCAATCCGCCAGCAGGTCGTGGAACTTGCGGCTGTCGTCGTAGGTGAAGCGCCCCGACAGCATGATCCCTTCCTGACCGTCGATGTCGGTGTAGGCGTACTCCATCGTCACATCCGCTGGCCGGTGGTGTCGGTTCTTCTCGGGCTGCGCGAGGTGGAAAGCCCCGCGCGCATTATGGGTGCACGAATTGTGAAGCCCACGCAAGCAATTGCGCGTGGGGCCGGACGCTCCGGAATGGCCCGCCGGACTGGACAAAAGGGCGGCACACCTATATTCGGTGGTCGCCCCGGCGGGAACCCGCGAGGGCTCCCCACCAACCCGCAAACGCCGGTGCGCCATGGTCGGCCGATCGCAGGACCATGCCGTCACGCCGCATTGCCATCGTGAAGGGAGGGTGCCGCCATGCACACCGACCGCCAGGAACCGGATCGTATCCAGGACGATGTGCCGCACCCGGCCGAACGCCCCGACCCGCCCCGCGAGGACGGCGAGGAGGAGCGCGCCTATGGTGTGGAGCCGGAATTCGTCGAGGAGGTCGTCGAACGGCTGCACGCCGGCCGGCGCGACGAGCTGCGGGCCGAACTGGACCGGCTTCATCCCGCCGACATCGCCGACCTGATCGAGCAGCTCGGCCACGACGACCGCGAGGCGCTGATCGGCGTCCTGCGTCCCGACTTCGACGGCGAGGTGCTGAGCTACCTCAACCCCGATCTCCGCGAGGAGATCGTCGAGCTGTTCGAGCCGAAGGAGCTGGCCGCCGCCGTCGCGGAGCTGGACACCGACGACGCCGTCGACGTCATCGAGGACCTGGACGAGGACACCCGGCGCGAGGTGCTGGAGAATCTGCCGGCCGCCGACCGCGCGCTGGTCCAGGAGAACCTGACCTACGACGAGTACACCGCCGGCCGCCTGATGCAGCGCGATCTGGTGGCGGTGCCGCAGTTCTGGACGGTGGGCAAGACCATCGACTATGTCCGAGCCGCCACCGACGAGCTGCCGGAGGACTTCTACGACATCTTCGTCGTCGATCCGATGCACCGGGTGGTCGGGGCGGTGCCGCTGTCGCGCCTGCTGCGCCAGAAGCGGTCGGTGCGCATCGCCGATCTGGTGACGGAGGAGGTCGACACCATCCCCGCCACCATGGACCAGGAGGAGGTGGCGAATCTGTTCCGCCAATACGCCCTGGTCTCCGCCCCGGTGGTGGACGCCGGCGGGCGGCTGATCGGCGTCATCACCGTCGACGACGTGGTCCACATCATCGACGAGGAGGCCGAGGACGACATCGGCAAGCTGGGCGGCGTCGGCGACACCTCGATCTACCGCTCGGTATTGGAAACCTCGCGCTCGCGCATTTCCTGGCTGGGGCTGAACCTGTTCACCGCCTTCGCGGCGGCCGGCGTCATCTCGCTGTTCGAGGCGACCATCGAGCAGATCGTGGCGCTGGCGGTGCTGATGCCGATCACCGCCTCGATGGGCGGCAACGCCGGGACGCAGACGCTGACCGTGGCGGTGCGCGCCCTGGCGACGCGCGAGCTGTCGTCCTCCAACGCGCCCCGCGTGGTGGGGAAGGAGGTGCTGGTCGGGCTGCTCAACGGCGCCGTCTTCGCCACGCTGGTGGGGGCCATCGCCGCGACGTGGTTCGAGCCGATGATCGGCCTCGTGATCGGCTGCGCCATGGTCATCAACCTGTTCGTCGCCGGGCTGTGCGGCGTGCTGATTCCCATCGGGCTGGACCGGCTGGGCGTCGATCCGGCGGTGGCGAGTTCGGTCTTCCTGACCACCATGACCGACGTCATCGGGTTCCTGTCCTTCCTGGGGCTGGCGTCGCTTTTGTTGTTGTAACCAACGAAAAGGGGCTTGCCAAAGGCGGCCCTCTTCCGGATGATCCGGGCATTGGCTGGGGTGCCGTGCGGGATGAGCCCGCGCGGCTGAGATCACACCCATCGAACCTGTCTGGATAATGCCAGCGAAGGGAGCCGCCGCATGGTATCCGCGCCCTCATTTCACTCCGATTCCGCTCTTTCCGTTTCTGGAGGGCCCTCCGTCGCCGTGGTCGGCGCCGGTGTGATCGGCCTGTCCATCGCCTGGAGACTGGCCGCCGCCGGCTGCCGGGTCGAGGTCTTCGACCGCGGCGCCGCCGGCCGGGGCGCCAGCCACGCCGCGGGCGGGATGCTCGCCGCCTGTGTGGAGACAGAACCCGGCGAAGAGAGCCTTCTGCCGCTGACCCGCGCCTCGCAGAACCTGTGGCCCGCCTTCGCGGCGGAGCTGGAGGCCGCCTCGGGCATGGCGGTGGACCTGCGCACCGAAGGCACGATGGTCATCGCGCTGAACGCCGACGACGCGGCCAAGGTGCGCTTCCTGCACGACTTCCAGACCAAGCTCGGCCTGCCGGTGGAATGGCTGAGCGGGGCGGAGGTGCGGCGGCGCGAGCCCTATCTCCAACCCGGCGTGGCCGGCGCGTTGTTCTGCGCCGGCGACCATCAGGTGGACAATCGCAAGGTTGCCGCTGCCCTGCACGCCGCCGCCCTGCGCGCCGGCGCCGTGGTCCATGAGTACGCCGAGGTGTCCCGCATCGAGATCCGCGGCGGCCGGGCCGTCGGCGTCCAGGTCGGGGACCGGCTTTTCGAGGCCGATCAAGTGGTTCTGGCCGCCGGGGCGTGGTCGGGCTGGATCGACGGGCTGTCCCCGGCGGTGCGTCCGCCGGTGCGTCCGGTGAAGGGGCAGATGCTCTGCTTGCGGATGGACGCCCGGCTGCCGCTGCTGCGCCATGTGGTGTGGACCCCCGGCACCTACCTGATCCCGCGGCTGGACGGACGGCTGCTGGTCGGCGCCACGACGGAGGAGCGCGGTTTCGACGACCGCCTGACCGCCGGGGGCCAGTTCGCTCTGCTGGAGGGGGCATGGCGCGCCCTGCCGGGCATCGCCGAACTGCCCATCGAGGAGGCGTGGGCCGGCTTCCGTCCGGGCACCCGCGACGACGCCCCGATCCTCGGCCTCTCGGAGGTGGAGGGGCTGGTCTACGCCACCGGGCACCACCGCAACGGCATCCTGCTGACCCCGGTCACCGCGGATTCGGTGGCGCGGCTGATCCTGACCGGGGAGGCCGATCCGGTGATCCGCCCCTTCGCGCTCGACCGCTTCGCCCAGCCCAAGGGGGCCGCGGCATGAGCGCCCGCATCCGTGTGAACGGGCGGGAGGAGGATCTCGCCGCCCCCACCGTCGCCGCCCTGCTGGCCGGGCGGGGAATCGCCGCGGGCACGCGCGGAGTCGCCGTCGCCCTGAACGGTGCCGTCCTGCCCTCCCGCCGCTGGGACGAGACGCCACTGTCCGCGGGCGACGCCCTGGAGATCATCCGTCCCGTGCAGGGCGGCTGACCTTCTCGCCCGCCGCGCCTCTTGATCGGTACTCCCGCAAAGGCGGCGCCCAATCCCTCTCCCGTCCCGGGAGAGGGTGCCCGCGCAGCGGGCGGGTGAGGGTCGTGCAAGGATCAAGGCGCTGATACTCGGCGGCACCCTCACCCTTCCCACGCTTCGCGTGGGTCCCTTCCCTCTCCCGGGGCGGGAGAGGGCATATCAATCATCAAGGAAACACCCATGAACGACACGCTCACCATAGCGGGCCGTGAGTTCCGCTCGCGCCTGTTTCTCGGCACCGCCGGCTATCCGAACCAGCAGGTCATGCTCGACGCGCTGGGAGCCAGCGGCAGCGAACTGGTCACCCTCGCCATCCGCCGCATCAGCCTGGACGGCTATTCGGAGAGCCTCGTCGACGTCATCGGCGACCGCGCCGGGCTGCTGCCCAACACCGCCGGCTGCCTGACTGCCAAGGAGGCGGTGCTGACCGCTCAGCTCGCCCGCGAGGCGCTCGGCGTGGACTGGATCAAGCTCGAGGTTATCGGCGACCGCGAACTGCTCTATCCCGATGTCGAGGAGCTGCTGCGGGCGACCGAGGAATTGGTGGCCGACGGTTTCACCGTTCTGCCCTACTGCAACGACGATCCGGTGACCTGCCGCAAGCTGGCCGACCTGGGGGCGGCGGCGGTGATGCCGCTGGGCGCCTTCATCGGCTCCGGCCTGGGCATCCGCAACCCGCACGCCATCGAGACGATCTGCGCGCGCAGCCCGGTGCCGGTGGTCCTGGACGCCGGGATCGGCACGGCGTCGGACGCCGCCCTGGCGATGGAGCTGGGCTGCGCCGCCGTCCTGCTGAACACCGCCGTGTCGAAGGCGCGCGATCCGGTGCGCATGGCGGCGGCGATGCGCGACGCGGTGGCGGCGGGGCGGGCGGCCCGTCTGGCCGGGCGCATGCCGAAACGCGCCTTCGCGGAGGCGTCGAGCCCGCAGCTCGGCTTGATCGGAACGTAAGGCTGGCGCAGGGTAGGGGCCGCCCGAACACAATCAGAGAGACCCGAGACGTGCCCAAGACCTTCGAACCGCGCGATCCGGACTGGGAGGCGCGCTGCCGCGCCGGCTTCGAGCGCCAGCCGATCTGCAAGACGCTGGGGATCGAGCTGACGCGGCTGGAGCCCGGCTTCTGCGAGATGCGCCTGCCGTTCCGCGCCGACCTGACGCAGCAGCACGGTTTCTTCCACGCGGGCATGGTCAGCACGCTGGCCGACAACGCCGGGGGCTACGCCGGCTACACGCTGATGCCGGCGGGCAGCGAGGTTCTGGCGGTGGAGTTCAAGGTCAACCTGATGTCGCCGGCCAAGGGCGAGGTGATGATCGCCCGCGCCCGCGTGTTGAAACCGGGCCGCACCCTGACCGTCACCAGCGTCGAGATTTCGATGCTCGACGGTGGGGTGGAGAAGGACTGTGCCATCATGCAGCAGACCCTGTTCTGCCAGGCCCCCGCCTGACCCGCCCCAACTTTTTCCGTCCGATCCAGGAGGTTCGCATGCCGCTGTCGCGTCTTCTCGGTGCCGCGTTGATCGCGGGCGCCGCCACCGTCGCCCTGGCCCAGCCGGCCTTCGCCCAGAAGAAGGAGCCGCCGGCCTGCGGCGCCGTGTCCTTCCGCCCCATCGCCCCCGGTGCGCCGGACGGCGAAACCGACGCCGGCCTCTACAAGTCCCGATTCGGCAAGATCGAGGTGAAGGCCGAGGTGAAGGGCGGGCAGGCCACCAACTACTACATGGTGCTGAACGGCAAGCGCGTCGACGCGTCGGCCAACCCGCCCAAGGCCGCCGATTCCTGCCTGAAATCCAAGAGCGTCAAGCTGCCCTACCAGAAGCAGGCGGCGGGCGCCTGCACCGGCAACCGCTTCCGCGTGGTCATCGACCGCTCCGGCAAGCAGCCGGTGGCCCTGTTCTTCGGCCTGCACGGCGACGACTGGGCCTATTGCAGCGGCACGACGCTGGACAAGGGCGCCTGACGAGAGGCTTCGCGACCGGGAGACCGCGCATGACCGGCACCATCGCCCATCTGTTCGCCGCGGGGCTGTTCCTGCTGCTGACGCATTTCGGCATTTCCAGCACGCCGCTGCGCGCGGCGCTGGTCGGACGGCTGGGCGAGAAGCCCTATCTCGGCCTCTATTCGCTGGTCTCGGCGCTGGCCTTCTGGTGGCTGGTGGCGGCCTGCAACGCGGCGCCCCATGTGCCGGTGTGGCCGCCCTCCGGCGGGCTGGCCTGGGTGCCGGTCCTGCTGGTGCCGGTGGCGCTGTTCCTGCTCGTCGCCGGGCTCACCACCCCGAACCCGACCTCGGTCGGGCAGGAGAAGCTGCTGACCGGCGACCGGGAGCCGGTCCGCGGCATCCTGCGGGTGACGCGGAACCCGTTCCTCTGGGGCGTCGGGCTGTGGGCGGTCGCCCATATGGTGCCGAACGGCGATCTCGCTTCCCTGATTCTGTTCGGCACGCTCGCCCTGCTGGCGCTGGGCGGCAGCGTTCTGATCGACACGAAGCTGGCGCGGCGGCTGGGGGCGGCGTGGGAGCACTACGCCGCCCGCACCTCGAACCTGCCCTTCGCGGCGATCCTGGCCGGGCGCCAAAGCCTCGTCTGGCGGGAGATCGGCTGGTGGCGCCCGGCGGTGGCTTTGCTGCTTTACGGCGGGCTGCTGCACCTGCACCGGATGCTGTTCGGCGTGTCGCCGCTGCCCTGGTGACGGTCAGCTTTCACGTTTAGCCCGCCACGCTCAGAACGTCATGCCGCGCACCTGATCGCGCAGCGTGTTGCGGGCGGTGTCGGCCTCCTTGCGGGCGGTGGCCAGCTCGCGGGACAGGCCGTCCAGGCGGGTTTCCTGCTCGCCCATCTTGGCGATGGTCCGCTTGAACAGGTCGCTGTCGCGCGGCAGCGTGGCGAGGTTCTGGCGCAGCCGCTCCTGCTCCTTGCCGATCTCCGCCTGTTCGCGCTCCAGGTCGGCGACGCGGCGCTCCTTGTCGGCGACGGCGCCGCGCAGGGTCGCGACCTTGCCCAAGGCCTCGCGCGCCGCGGGCGGCAGCTCCGTGGAGGAGGCGTAGGCCCGCACCTGCTCCGGCGACATCTCCGAGATGCCGAACCGTTCGATCCGCGGGCGCTCCAACGCGACCGACAGGGTCACCGTCTGGCCGGCGGGCACCGCCACCGGGAGCCGGTAGGCGTCGGCCGTCAGGTCCGGGGCGGCCCCACCCGAAGGCTGCACCAGCTCCCAGCCGGAACGACGCGGATGCTCGACGATGACCGTGCGGTCCTCGCCCGCCGCGCCGGCGATCCGGTAGGTGGTGGTCTGGCGGTCGGTCACGGTCAGCTGCAGCACCCCGTCGGCCAGGGTGGCGCGGGACAGGGTGCGGCTCGGCTGCTCGGAGCGGTCCACCGTCACCGCCTGATCCACCGCGAAGCTGAGGATCCGGCTCTCGCCGGCCGGCAGGGTGGCCAGCCGCGCGTCGCCCACATAGGCGGCGGCCCCGCCAATCCGTTCATAGAGCGTCAGCACGCCCGGCGGCAGGCCGGTCTCTCCCGAGTCGCCGTTGCTGAGGCGCAGCGCGGCCAGCGGATGGCGCGGCTGGGTGTTGGGCTGGTAGAGCGACAGCCGCTCCGCCGGGATGGCGCGGGCGGTGATCGGCATCATCATCGTGCCGCCGTTGGCCAGGGTCACCGGCTGCGGGTAGCGGAACAGCACCTGCGCCGTCGCCTCCGTGCTCTCGGCGGGGGTGGTCTCCGCCGCCCGCTGGGGCATCGCGCCGGCGAAGGGCGCGCTCATGGCCGGTGCGGGGGCCGGCGGGGGCGGGGCGGCCATGGCGGTGGGGGCGCCGGACTCGGCGGCGGCGCGGGAGCGGACGGCCGAATCCTGCGCCTTTGCCATCACGTCGGCGGCCACGGCCCCCTCGTCGGGGGGCGGCAGGACGCGGCCCAACACCTCCACCGGCACCTCCGGACGGTTCACGAAATAGGCGGAGTAGAGCGCCTGCCGGAAGGTGACCGGATTGCCCGACGCCACCGACAGCTCCACCCCCTTCCAATCGTCGCCGCTGAGATTCTCCAGCACGGCCCAGCCCTGCAGGTCGCCGGTGCCGCCCTCGGTCCCCTTCGCCGATCCGGGCGCCGATTCGGGCAGGGTCAGGCGGTAGGTCGCCTTCCACAAGGGGGCCGCGACCACATAGGCGACGCGTACGGTGCGCTCGGCGCCCGCGTCCGCCTGCGGGGCGGTGGTGCGGATGGTCAGGCGCCGCCGCTCCTTGCCCGCCGCTCCGGCGACGGCAGCCAGCGCGGAGTCGAGCTGCGCCTGCACCCGCGGGTCGGCGAAGCGCAGGGAATCGGTCTCCTCCAGGACGAGCTGGCGCAGCCCCTCCGCCGTCATCAGGCTGACGCGGTTGCGGGTGACGGTGCCGCCGCCGTTGGGAAGCTGGGTGTATTCCTCGGTCACCGAGAGCAGGCGTCCCGACACCGCGCGGGAGCCGCTGGTCTGCACCTCCGCCCCCTTCATGGCGTTCAGGAGCGCGGTGGGGGAGGCGAGATCCTGCGGCGTGAAGGGCAGCTCGCGGAAGGCGGTTTCCAGCGGCTCCTGACCCGGCAGGTCCACCGTGCCGATGCCGCCGCGGTCGTCGTAGACCACGATGCTCTTCAGCACGTCGTCCACCTGGTCGCGGCGCACCTCCAGGGTCAGGGCCGCGTCGCCGGAGACGCGCGCCTCATGCTCGAAATAGCCGACGCCGCCGGTGGACAGCAGCACCCGCTTCAGCGCCAGCGCTCCCGGCGGCTGGTCCGCCGCCAGGGCGGGCGCGGCCAGCAGCGGCACGGCGAGGGTGAAGAGGGCGGCTTTCGTGATCCCGGACATGCGGGTTTCTCCCATTATGGACGATTGGGCGTTCTTGGCCTGACGCAGAGGGCCTGACGGATTGGGCCCGGCTTCCTGGCCCGGCTTACGCTTGGATTTGGGAAAGATTTGGGCAGACGGAAAGACGCAAACCGCGCCGACATGCCGCGGAACCGCCGCCGGTCAGGCTTTGTGCGGGTTCGGCCCTCTGTGACATAAAGGCGCCAAGATGGTTCTGCTGACGATCAAGAACACGAACAACAAGGGAGGGAAGCGCCATGGATCGTGGTGGGAGCAAAGCCGAAGGGATGCCCGGTGGCTGGTGGGGCAACGATGCGCGGGCGCTTGTGGCAGGGAGTGCGGGCGCACCGGACCGGCGCTGGGTGTTCGTGTCCGGCACCTCCGGCTTCGACGCCGAACGCCGGGTGATGGCCGGCGATGTGGAGGAGCAGGCGCGCCAGACCCTGCGCAACATCCGTGGAGCGCTGCGGCGGTCGGCGGCGGATTTGTCGGACGTGGTGCGGATGCGGGTCTATCTGGCGGATGCCGCCGACTTCGCCCGGGTTCAACCGATCCTGGGGGAGGCGTTCCGCGACCGCCCGCCCATCGGCACGACCATGGTCTGCCCGCTCGCCGACCCACGGATGAGGATCGAGATCGAGGTCACGGCCCGCTGCTGAGTGCTTCTCCGGTCCGGCTCACGCGTCGCCGACCAGCGTGCGCGCCGATTCGATGTGACGGCGGGCCTCGCTCAGCAGCGCGCGATGCTGGGCCAGCGCTTCGCGGATCGGCAGGCGGTTGTTGTAGACGCGCACCTCGTTCAGCAGGCGGTCGGCGCGGTCGAGATGGGCCATCCGTTCCAGGCACTGGTCGAGCACGAGCATCGTCATTCCCCTTCGGTGCGGGCTTTTGCCTTTCGCCTCGCGGCTGAGAGGAATAAACCAACCTGTGATGACCGCGTGATTTCAGGAAACCGGCTTTTTCGTTTCGATCGCGCGGCAGGATGTTTCAGCCGATTCACCCATCGGTCGTGCGGCGAGTGCCTGTTACCGGCTTGTAACCGATTGCGTGCACCCACGGCGGTGAGCTATGAAGAGGACGGGAGGTAACGGCCATGCACATTCTCGCGGTCGATGATGACGAGCCGGTGCGCGAACTTCTGGAGTCCTATCTGGCTTCGGAAGGCTACCGCGTGACCACCGCACCGGACACGGCCGCGGCGAAGAAGGCGTTGGAGAGCGATTCCGTCGATCTGGTGGTCTGCGATCTGCGGCTTCCCGACGGCGACGGGCTGGGGCTGGTCCGCCAGATCCGCACCGAATCGCACATCCCCGTCATCATCCTGTCGTCGAAGGACCAGGACGTGGACCGCATCGTCGGGCTGGAACTGGGCGCCGACGACTACCTGACCAAGCCGTTCAACCCGCGCGAATTATTGGCCCGGATCAAGGCGGTGCTGCGCCGCGTCTCCGGCGAGGGGCGTCCGCCGCGCAGCCCCGACGACCTGCGCGCCGTCGTGCAGTTCGCCAACTGGGAGCTGGACCTGACCGCCCAGCGCCTGCGCAGCCAGGACGGGCGCGAGGTGGAGCTGACCAAGGCGGAGTTCGGCCTGCTGGCCGCCTTCGTGAAGCGCCCGCAGCGCGTGCTGACCCGCGACCAGTTGCTGGACCTGACCCGCGCCGACGGGGCGGAGGTGTTCGACCGCTCCATCGACGTGCTGATCCTGCGCCTGCGCCGCAAGATCGAGGCGAATCCGAAGGAGCCGCGGATCATCAAGACCGAGCGCGGCGCCGGCTACGTCTTCGACGCCAAGGTGAAAACGGTCTGAGTCCCGTCCGGCCTCGGCGGTGGACGGAACCTTCGGCGCGCGCTAGCCTTTCCGGAAAAGCAGAACCGGGAGGATGCGCGGATGGCCGACCCCATCGATTTCTATTTCGATTTCGCCTCGCCCTACGGCTATTTCGCCAGCCGCCGCATTGAGGAGCTGGCTGCGGCGCATGGCCGCACCGTCACCTGGCGCCCGATCCTGCTCGGCGCCATCTTCAAGGTGACGGGGATGAAGCCGAACCTGCAGCAGCCGTTGCGCGGCGAGTATCTGGTCCATGACGTGGGCCGGATCGCCCGGCTGACCAACGCGCCCTTCACCTACCCCGACTCGGCCCCCGCCAACAGCGTCGCCGCGTCGCGCGCCTTCTACTGGCTGACCGACGAGCATCCCGAGCAGGCGAAGCTGCTGGCGCGCACCCTGTACCACGCCCATTGGGGGGAGGGGCGCGACATCGGCCCCGCCGAAACGGTGGTGGAGATCGCCGGCACGCTCGGCCACGACCGGGCGGCGGTGGCCGCGGCCCTGCAGGACCAGACCGTCAAGGACCGCCTGCGCGCCGAGAACGACGCGGCGGTGGACCGCGGCGTCTTCGGCTCCCCCTTCGTCATCGTCGACGACGAGCCTTTCTGGGGCTGGGACCGGCTGGACATGGTGGACCGCTGGCTGGCCACGGGCGGCTGGTAGGCCCGCCGCAAAGCCCGTTGGGGGAGGGCGGTTGAAAGTCCTGCCATCGGGGCCGGCGGTGGGGCTATAAGGTGGGCACCACCGACAACCGGTTCGCGCATGGACCAGATCCTCCCCGACCGCCGCTCCAGCAAGGCCGCCGGCCCCGCCCATACGTCCCGGCCGCGCGCCCGCCGCTCCTGGCTGACCGGCGCGGTGCTGACCGCGCTGATGCAGGGGATGATCGCCCTGTCCATCCGCTCGGTGTCGGGCGATCTGGCCTTCGCCCTGCTGGGGTCGGTCGGCCTCGTCGTCGGGGCCTTCCACTATCTGTTTCCGGGGAGCCAGTTCTTCAGCCTGGCCCTGGCGAACTTCATCGGCGTCTACGCCTGCGTCTTCGTCTTCTTCCTGGAAAGCAACTTCCACAGCATCCCGTCGCATATCCAGGCCGCCGCCTTCGCGATCCCGCTGATCGCCTTCCTGGGGGGCGCCTGGTGGCGGGCCGACACGATCCGCAGCATCGTGATGTCGCGGCGCCTGCGCGACGGCGGGCATTTCGACCGCATCTTCCTGTGGATGGCTCCGGTCTGGGGCATCGGCGCGCTGACCTTCCTGCTGCCGGGGCGGGAGGTGGCGCCGGAGACGCTGACGGCGATCTTCCTGCTGTCGATGTCCGCCATCGGAGTCGTCGTCGCCCTGGTCGCCCGCGACATCGCCGTCTTCCTGCTCGACGCCGGGCTGCTGTTCGAGGGTTTCTTCCAGCAGGCGGCCCGGCTGGTGCTGCCGGCCTTCGCCTTCCTGACCTTCTATTCGCTGTGCATCATCATGTTCGGCGCCTTCTACACCATCCTCGACCGCTTCATGGTGGAGCCGAACTTCATCATCGACGGCGTGCGCCGCGACCTGACCTTTCCGGAGGGGCTGTACTTCTCGCTGGTCACCTTCGCCACGGTCGGCTACGGCGACATCCACCCGGTGACGGGGGCGGTGCGGCTGATCTGCGGGATCGAGATCGTGATGGGCGTCCTGCTTCTGCTGTTCGGCTTCAGCGCCATCATCGGCCACACCGCCCCGCGGGACCGCCGCGACCGCGACGGTCCCCTCTGAGCCGCATCAGGGGGCGAGGAACACCGTCTCGGCCTGATGGACCACCCCGTCCGACAGGCGGGTCAGGGTGAGGGTCAGCGGCGTGGAGCCGGCCACCGCGGCACCCGCCGGGGCGCGGACATGGACGCGGTGGGTCTGCACCGTGTCGGGTTCGGCGCCCAGCACCGGCGCCGCGCCGTCGGCACCCGCGCCGCCGGCCGCCGTCACCGTGGCGCCGCGGGGACCGGTGACGGTCAGGCGGTAGCCCTGCGGGGCGCGGGTCATGTTGGAGATCTTGACCGTGTAGCTGTTCTGGATCGCGCCGTCGGACAGGGTGACGTAGAGCGGCGCCCGGTCGCGCAGGACGGAGACGTCCACCGTCGGCTCCAGCAGCACGCCGAGCGTCATCATCCCGCCGACCACCAGCATCACCAGCGAATAAATGATGGTGCGCGGGCGGACCAGCCGGTAGGGCTCCGGCTTGCGGGCCACCGCCTTGGCCTCCTGGGCGGCCTGGGTGTCGTAGCGGATCAGCCCGCCGGGGCGCCCGATGCGGCCCATCACGTCGTCGCAGGCGTCGATGCACAGGCCGCAGCTGATGCAGTCCATCTGCAGGCCGTCGCGGATGTCGATGCCGGTCGGGCAGACCTGGACGCAGGCCTTGCAGTCAATGCAGTCGCCAAGCCCCTCGGCGGAGCGCTCCGCCCAGCTCTGTTCCTTGCGCAGCGGCGCCCGGCCGTCGCCGCGCCAGTCCTGGTAGGTGACGGTGAGGCTCTCGTCGTCCAGCAGGGCGGCCTGGATGCGCGGCCAGGGGCAGACATAGACGCACATCTGCTCCCGCATGAAGCCGGCCATGGCGTAGGTGCAGGCGGTCATGAACAGGATCCAGCCGGTCGCCACCGGTCCCGGCTGGAAGCGCAGCAGGTCCGCGACGTAGCCCGGCGCGTCCACGAAGTAGAAGAGGGCCGAGGCCCCGGTCGCCAAGGCGATCAGCAGCCAGACCGCGTGCTTGGCGGCCTTCTTGGCCAGCCAGCCGGCGTCGCGCGGGCCCTTGTCCAGCCGGATGCGGGCGCCGCGGTCGCCCTCGATCCATTCCTCCACCTTCACGTAGAGGTCGGTCCACACCGTCTGCGGGCAGGTGTAGCCGCACCAGACGCGGCCGGCCAGCGCCGTCGCCAGGAACAGGCCGACCGCCGCGAGGATCATCGCGCCGGTCAGGTAGTAGATGTGCTGCGGCCAGAGTTCGAGGGCGAACAGGTAGAAGCGCTGGCTGTCCAGGTCAAAGAGGATCGCCTGGTTCGGCAGGCCGGCCCCGCGGTCCCAGCGCAGCCAGGGCAGCAGCATGAACAGCGCCAGCAGGCCCACCATCAGCGCCGACTTGATGCGGCGGAACCGGCCGCGCGCCGCCTTCGGGTAGATCTTCCGGTGCGGCGCGTAGAAAGCGACCGGGGCGGACGGGGCCGGCGCGGCGGGCGGCGGGGAAAGAGTGGACGAGCGGGCGGGATTCTGCATGGCGTGCCTCTGCGCAAACATCCGGACCACCCGAGCGGCGGCCTGCGGCATGGCGCCGACTGTATGCCTTCAATCGCCGACTCCGCAAGCGGGATTGACTGCATTCAATGAGGCGTGTGTATGGAAAACCCTGATTCTTCGGGATGCGATCCCAGCAATGCGACACTCTGAAGCAGGCTTTGATGGCCTCAGATGATCACGCCGGCGGTGGCGGGGGGCAGGACCAGGGCGTCGGCCAGGATCTCCAGCGCGCGGCGGGTCTCGTTGCGGTCCAGGGGCGCGCCCAGGCAGAAGCGCAGGGCTGCGGGCACGTCCGGGGTGGTGGCGAAGGCCTCCGCGGCCACCGCGGAGATGCCCCGGCTGCGCAGATGGGCGGTGAACTCCCCGCCGGTCCAGCCGTCCGGCAGGGTGAGCCAGAGATGGAAGGCCTCGCGCTTGGTGACGATCCGCTCCGCCGGCAGCAGCGATTCGGCGAGCGCCCGGCGGGCCATGGCCTCCGCCCGGATGGCGTCGCGCACGGCCTCCGCGGTGCCGTCGGCGATCCACAGCCGGGCGATGGCGGCGGACAAGGGGGCGGCGATCAGCGTGGTCGCCCGCTGCGCCACCGCCACGCGGCGGGCCTGCCGGGCGTCGGGCGCCGCCACATAGGCGATGCGCAGCGCCGGGGACACGCATTTGGCAAGCCCGGCGACGTGGTAGGTCAGCTCCGGCGCGAAGGCGGCCAGCGGCGGCGGCGCCGTTTCCGGCAGCGGGCCGTAGATGTCGTCCTCGATGACCGGAACGCCGTGGTCGCGCAGCGCCGCAGCGACCGCCCGCCGCCGCTCCTCCGGCATGGTCGCGGTGGTCGGGTTGTGGAAGGTCGGGATGCAGTAGAGCGCCTTGGGCCGGTGCTCGGCGAGCACGGCGCGCAGCGCGTCGGGGTCGATGCCGTCCGCGTCCATCGGCACGCCGACGACCCGCAGCCCGAGCTGGGCCGCGGCGGCGCGGAAGCCGGGATAGGTCAGCGCCTCCGCGCAGATTGTGTCGCCGGGGCGGGCCAGGGCGGAGAGCAGGGCGAGCAGGGCGGCCTGCGTGCCGGGCGCCACCAGCACCCGCTCCGCCGTCAGGCCGGGCAGGCGGTGGCGCAGCCAATGCACCGCCGCCTCGCGGTCGTCCGGGCTGTCGGCCCCGTCCGGGTAGCGCAGCAGGTCCGGCAGTCCCAGAGCCGCGGTGGCCGCGGCGACTCCGCGGGTCATGCGGGCGGTCAGGGCGGTGGAATCCTCCGGCTGCGGCGGCTGGTTCATCGCCATGCTGACGGCCAGCGGCACCGTGCCGACGGTGGTGTGCGGCTCCGCGGCGAAGGGCGGGAGGACGTGGCCCGACTTGCGCACGAAGGTTCCCTGCCCGACCCGCGCGTCGACGAGCCCGCGGTGGCGCGCCTCCCCATAGGCGCGGCTGACGGTGGTGAAGTCGATGCCCAGCCGGTCCGCCAGGATCCGCTGCGGCGGCAGCCGGTCGCCGGGCCTCAGCCGCCCCGCCCCGATGTCCGCCGCGATGGCGTCCGCGATGGCGATGTAGACGGGCCGGCTGCGGTCCTCCAGCGAGGGCGCCCAGTCGATGGCTTGGGAGACAGGGAGGGAAGCGGCGGTTTGGGGGTCGGGAAGCGGTGGCATGGCGATCCTTGTAGGGAGGCGGGGGGCTCCCTTCCAGACATAAGACCCGTGATTGTATGGATTGTCAATCCGCGCGTCGGAGAAGCGCGACCGGAGGGGCCGGCACCGCATCGTCTCCGCGGCGCGGCGCCACATCCGTGATGACGAAGCGTCTGCGCGGCACCGCCGGCAGGCGCAAGCGGGGGTTCGTC
Source organism: Azospirillum brasilense (assembly GCF_005222205.1). Taxonomy (NCBI): domain Bacteria; kingdom Pseudomonadati; phylum Pseudomonadota; class Alphaproteobacteria; order Rhodospirillales; family Azospirillaceae; genus Azospirillum; species Azospirillum brasilense. Next base: position 326,564 of record NZ_CP032348.1, read on the forward strand.
ACGAAGCGGTACCCTTCCGACAGGCGGGCCAGCGTGCTGTCCGGGCTGGTGTCGCGCGGAATCGGATGCATGGGAACCTCCTTTCCTCCCACCGGGGACAACAGGCTCCACAGCCAAAGCGTGCGCAGAAAAAAGGCCACCGGGGTGGTCCCGATGGCCTTCGAGTCTAGGGAGGAAACGTCCAGGACGTCGCACCAGCCGCCGCGATTGGCGGCCCACAACGCTTGAACACAAGAGGAAGCATACTAATATATTAATATGAAGGCAAGCGGGAAATCGGGGGTGGCAATCCATTTTCGATGCCGTTCCACGGTTTTGCCGCTTCCGCTTCCGCCCCGCCGGAGCGACGGAGCGGAAGCGGCGGCCACAGAGGTCAGCCGCTGTTGCGCAGACCGGCGGCGACGCCGTTGATCGACATCAGGATGCCGCGCCGCACCCGCTCGTCGCTGCTGCCGGCGCGGTGGCGCCGCAGAAGCTCGACCTGGACGTGGTTCAGCGGGTCCATGTAGGGGAAGCGGTTGCGGATCGACCGCGCCAGCAGCGGGTTCTCGCCCAGCAGCTCGTCATGGCCGGCGATGGCCAGCAGATGGCGGCGGGTGCGCTGCCATTCCTCGCGGATGCGGCCGAAGATGCGCTCGCGCAGCTCGACGTCCTCCACCAGCTCCGCGTAGCGCGAGGCGATGGCGAGGTCGCTCTTGGCCAGCACCATGTCCATGTTGGACAGCAGCGACTTGAAGAAGGGCCAGGCACGGTTCATGCGCTGGAGCAGGGCCAGCCCGTCCGGCTCCTCCTTCAGCCAAGCCTCCACGGCGCTGCCGAAGCCGTACCAGCCCGGCAGCATCAGGCGGCACTGCGCCCAGGAGAAGACCCAGGGAATGGCGCGCAGGTCCTCGATGCGGTCCGACTTGGTGCGCGAGGCCGGGCGGCTGCCGATGTTCAGCGTGGCGATTTCCGAGATCGGCGTGGCCGTGCGGAAATACTGGGTGAAGCCCGGCGTCTCGTAGACCAGCCCGCGGTAGGCGCCGAAGGCCAGCTCCGACAGCCGCTCCATCGCGGCGTAGAAGGACTCCGCCGGCTCGACGCGGTTCTCCAGGTCGAGCAGGGTGGCCTCCAGCGTCGCCGCGGTCAGGACCTCCAGGTTGCGCTGCCCGACCTCCGGACGCCCGTACTTCGACGCGATGACCTCGCCCTGCTCGGTGATGCGGATCTGGCCGGACACCGCGCCGGTCGGCTGGGCCAGAATGGCCTGATAGCTGGGGCCGCCGCCGCGGCCGACCGAGCCGCCGCGGCCGTGGAACAGCCGCATGCGCACGCCGTGCCGGTCGAACAGCTTGGCCAGCTCGATCTCCGCCTTGTACAGCTCCCAGCCGGAGGTCAGGAAGCCGCCGTCCTTGTTGCTGTCGGAATAGCCGAGCATCACCTCCTGCTCGTCCCCGCGCGAGGTGACCAGGGCGCGGTAGGCGGGCAGGGTGAACAGCCGCTCCATCGTCGCCGGGGCCTGCCGGAGATCCTCGATGGTCTCGAACAGCGGGACGATGTTGAGGCCGAGCGCCGGCTCGCCGCCCGCGCCCGGGCGCAGCAGGCCGGATTCCTTGAGAAGCAGCGCCACCTCCAGCAGGTCGGACGCGCCGTCCGTCTTGGAGATGATGCTGTTCGGCAGGGCGGCGGGTCCGTAGGTCTCGCGCAGCTGCCGGGCGGCGAAGAAGATCGCCAGTTCGCCCGCCGTCTCCTCCGAATAGGCGTGATAGGGCGAATGGAGCGGGCGCGGGCTCTGGATTTCCTCGGCCAGCAGGGCGATGCGCTCGTCCTCCGACAGGGCGGCGTAGTCGGCGCAGCGGCCGGCGACGGCCAGCAGCTCCGCCACCGTGCGCTGGTGCACGTCGGAGTTCTGGCGCAGGTCGATCGGCGCCAGATGGAAGCCGAAGGTCTTCACCGCGATGATCAGGCGGCGCAGCCGCCCGGCGGCCAGACGGCCCGCCCCGTGGGCCTTCAGCGAGGCGGCCAGCACCTCAAGGTCGGCCAGCAGTTCGGCGCTGGTGGCGTAGGGATCGCCCTTGCCGACCGCGTTGCGCAGCGCCTCATGCTGGTCGAGCGTGCGCGAGGTCGCCGCCAGACGGGCGTAGATGCCGGTCAGGGCGCGGCGGAACGGCTCGTCGGCGCGGTGCGGCGAATGGTCGGGCGAGCGCTTGGCCAGCTCCTCCAGTTCCGGCGAGGTGCCGAGCAGCAGCTCGGACAGCGGCAGCTCGCCACCCAGCTCGTGGATTTCGGTCAGATAGTGGTCGAGCGCGGCGGTCGATTGCAGGCGCATCGCCTCGCGCAGGATCGGCGCCGTGACGAAGGGGTTGCCGTCGCGGTCGCCGCCGATCCAGGAGCCGATGCGGAAATAGGGCGGCAGCGACCACTCCCGGTCGGGGAAGCGCTTGGCCAGCAGATCCTCGAAGCGGCAGAACAGCTTCGGCAACTCGGAGAAGAAGGTGTCGGTGTAGTAGGAGATGCCGTTCTTCACCTCGTCGATCACGGCGAGGCGCTGCGGGCGCAGCATGCGGGTGCGCCACAGGGTCAGGATGGCCTCCTGCAGCGCGTCCATGTTGGCCTCCGCCTCCTCCGGCGTCAGGCGGGAGCGGTCGCGCGTGTCGAGCAGGGACGCCACCTTGTGCTCCAGCGCCAGGATGCTCTTGCGCTGGACCTCGGTCGGGTGGGCGGTCAGCACCGGGCTGACCTGGGCGATGTCCAGCATGCCGGCCAGCCGGTCCGGCCCGACGCCGGCGGCCTCCAGCCGCTCCAGCGCGTAGGGCAGGGTGCCCTCGCGCGCCGGCGAGCCGGCGATGGCGTGGTCGCGGGTGCGGCGGATGTGGTGCTGGTCCTCGGCGATGTTGGCGAGGTGCAGGAAGTAGGAGAAGGCGCGCACCACCGACATCATCGTGTCGCGCGGCAGGCCGTTCAGGATCTCGGCCATCTCGCGGCGGGCGGAGTCGTCGTCGTCGCGGTTGAAGCGCACCGAGGCCTGGCGCACGCTCTCGATGACGCCGTAGACGCCGTCGCCCTCCTGCTCGCGCACCGTGTCGCCGAGCAGGCGGCCGAGCAGGCGGATGTCCTCGCGCAGCGGGAAATCCTTGTCGTCGATGCCGGTATCGGTGCCGGTGTCGATGGTGTTGGCCGGAGCGTCGGGACGGAGGGCGGCGTCGGTGGTCATCGTGGGTCGCTCCGGCTGTGCGAAGGTGGAACCGTCGAGAAAGATCGGCGTGCAACTGTAAAGCAGTTTGCTGCACCCGCTAAAGCCCTTTTTCCCTTGTGGGAGAACGGCTTCGGCACGGTTGCGGACGCCGCCGCCCGGGGGCGCCGGTTGCGCTGCGGTGTCCGCACAGATCTATCACTTGGCGAAGGGGCCCGCCACGGCGGCGCACGATCCTTCCGCCATGCGGTGACGGCTGCTGGTCAGCGCCAGAGTTATACTAGTATATCAAATCTGCTGGCAAGACTCGCAGCCTGTTCAGGGCGCGCCGAACCGTCCCGGCGGCAGCCCGACGACGCCGGGCGTGCAGGCGAACAGCCCGCCGGCCAGCGGTTCCCCGGCCGGCGCGTCCTGAGTGGTGGCGGCGGCGGTGGTGATGAACAGCCGGTCCAGGCCCGCCCCGCCGAAGGCGCAGGAGGTGACGTTGGACACCGGCAGCCGCACCACCCGGTCCAAAGTCCCGTCGGGCCGGAAGCGGCTGACCCGCCCGCCGCTCCAGTGGGCGACCCAGAGATGGCCCTCGGCGTCGCAGGTCATGCCGTCGGGATAGCCGTCCTCCTCGCCGAAGCGGATGTGGACGCGCTTGCCGGACAGGGCGCCGTCCGCGCCCAGGGCGAAGGCGAAGATGGTCCGGGACGGGCTGTCGGTGTGGTAGAGCGTCCGCCCGTCCGGGGACAAAGCGGGGCCGTTGCTGACCGTGTAGCCCTCGTCCACCCGCTCCGCGCGGCCGTCCGGCCCGACGCGGTAGAGGGCGCCGGAAGCCTCCCGCTCCGCGTCGTCCATGCTGCCCACCCACAGCCGGCCCGCCGCGTCGGCCATGGCATCGTTCAGCCGGTTGCCCGGAGCGTCCTCCTCCAGCCGCAGCAAGTCCGGCCCCACCGAGAGTCGGTCGCCGTCGAGCGTCAAGCCGACCAGCCGGCGCGAGCGCAGCCCGGCGACGAAGCCGGTGCCGTCCGCCCGCTCGACCAGCCAGCAGGCGGCCTCCTCCAGCGGCCAGGCGCGGCCCCGGCCGTCGGCGGGGGTGTAGCGCAGCAGGCGCGACCCGCGGATGTCCACGGCGAACAGGGCGTCGCGCGACGGCGACCAGACCGGCCCCTCGCCGAGCTGCGCGCCCGCCTCCCAGACACAGTGAGCGTCCATGGTCCCGGCCTCCTTCTCTGGCTGTCCTGCTTCTCTGCCTGTTTTGCGCGATGCCGCGGGTCTTTTCGTCACAGGTCCAGGGTGGCGTTCGCGGCAAGTCTTTTGCAGCGTTCCGGCGCGGGAAGTGGCAAAAAGAGCGCGTGGCGTTCGCCGGTCCCATGCCCATATGGGGCTTGACCGAACGATCGAACCGACGTTTGAACCGAAGTTCGAGCCAAAGTTTCAAGGCAGTATTTTTCCGAGGGAGGAATTCACCCATGTCTGCCCCGACCCGACTGAAGCCCGGCGTCGTGACCGGAGAGGACTACCGCGCGCTGATCGCCGCCTGCCAGGACGGCGGTTACGCTCTGCCGGCGGTCAACGTGGTCGGCACCAACGGCATCAACGCCGTTCTCGAGGCGGCGGCGAAGAACCGCTCCGACGTGATCGTGCAGCTCTCGAACGGCGGCGCCCGCTTCTACGCCGGCGAAGGCATGAAGGACGCGCTCCAGGCCCGCATCCTCGGCGCCGTGTCGGCGGCCCAGCACGTCCATCTGCTGGCCGAGCAGTACGGCGTCTGCGTCGTTCTGCACACCGACCACGCCAACAAGGGCCTGATCCCCTGGGTCGAGGGCATGATCGGCCATGGCGAGGAGCATTTCCGCCGCACCGGCCGTCCGCTGTTCAGCTCGCACATGCTCGACCTGTCGGAGGAGTCGCTGGACTTCAACCTGTCGGAATGCGCCCGCATCCTCAAGCGCCTCGCCCCGCTGGGCATGAGCCTGGAGATCGAGCTGGGCGTGACCGGCGGCGAGGAGGACGGCATCGGGTCGGAGGACCTGGACGCCGCCAACAATGCCCACCTCTACACCCAGCCGGAAGACGTGCTGCGCGCCTATGAGGAGCTGTCGCCCATCGGCCACTTCTCGGTCGCGGCCTCCTTCGGCAACGTGCACGGCGTCTACGCGCCGGGCAACGTGAAGCTGCGTCCGGAGATCCTCGGCGCCTCGCAGGCCCTGGTGGCGGAGCGTCACGGCGGCGGCGCCAAGCCGTTGGCCCTGGTGTTCCACGGCGGCTCGGGGTCGGAGAAGGAGAAGATCGCCCAGGCGGTCGGCTTCGGCGTGTTCAAGATGAACATCGACACCGACACCCAGTTCGCCTTCGCCGAGTCCATCGGCGGCTTCGTGCTGGAGAACGAGGCGGCCTTCCGCCATCAGATCGACCCGCAGTCGGGCAAGCCGCTGAAGAAGCTGTACGACCCGCGTAAGTGGCTGCGCCTGGGCGAGCAGGGTATGGTCCGTCGTCTCGATGAGGCCTTCGCCGATCTGGGCGCCGCCGGCAAGTCGCTGGCCGGCTGATCGGTCGGAAATGGGGGGTGGGGGGCCGGCATGGCCGCTCACCCCTACACCGACGGCGGCACCGCGATCACCGGCTCCGGCGGCGTCGCGAGCACCGCCGGGGTCGGGGGTGCGGTGAAATCCACCGCCAACTGCTCGACCGTCATCGACCCGGCGCCAGCCGCCACCTCCGCGCCGAACTGGAAGCCCAGGATCCAGTCGGTCTCGTTGACGATCCCGCGGGTCTGAAGCTCGTCCAGCAACCCGTCCAGGTCCAGCGTCCCGGCAAGCCGGTCGTCGCCGTATTGCAGGACCGTGTATTCCCAGTCGATCGGATTGCCGTCCACCCCACCGCTGAACACCGGCTTGTTCCACAGGGTGGCGTCCCCCTGCGCGTCGGTCAGCGTGGCGACCGGCTCCCCGGCGGGGGTGAAGTAGCCGCTGTGCAGCCACACCATCACCTCGTCGGTCACCCCTTCGATCCCCTTTTTCGGATCGTCGCCGATCCACAGGCTGACGGCGACGTTGTAGAGGTTGGTCGCACCGGTCAGGCCGACCTTGTAGGTCACGTCGAAATTGGGCAGGTCGGCGATCCGCGCCGGCAGGACCGCGCTGGTGGACGGCGCGCCGTTCCACGGGTTGACGCCGTGGGTCAGTTCCGGATAGGCGCGCACCGGGTAATTCTCGTAGGTCAGGGCGCGCCGGCTGTCGTAGGGCCAGTTCCAACTGATCACCGTCCCGTTCGGAAAGGCCGCTTCGTCGAGGGCGATGGACTGGGTGAAGTCCTTGCCGCTGCGGTAGCCGCCCGGATTCCAGACGTTGCTGCTGGCTGCCCAGCCGCCCGCCTCCAGGCGGTCGGCGCTTCCCGTCAGCGTCGTGGTCATGGTGGGTCCCCGCTCCGTCCTGTTCTGTCCGGCGTCGGGGCTTCAACACGGGCGGGCGGCGATGATCGCGGTGGCGCTCAGCCCCCCATGGACAGCCGGCGGTCGATGTCACGGGCGAGCCGGTCCATCGGACTCTCCGGCTCGATGGCGTCGAACCACTTGTTGTGCCAGTGGAAGCAGAAGGCGCCGGGGAAGAAGCTGTCGAGGTCGAACGCGACCGGCGACGCCTTCATGAAATCCTTGAAGTGCAGCACGGGATTGTCGATCCACCCGGCGTCGAACCAGGGGCAGGGCAGCACGAGGATGTCCATCGGTGTGTCGTAGACCAGACCGGCCTGCTGGAAGCCCCAGCCGCGACCGCGGTTCCGGATGAACGCGATGTTGCCCTTCATCGCCTCCGACCGCGGCGTGGGGGAGATGTAGAGCGCGCCGTTGGGATAGTTCTGCCGCTCCCATCGATAGGCCAGGATCTTGCCGGGAAACTGGTTCAGGAGCGGTGTGACGCTTCTCAGGAACAGGCAGTCGAGGTCGAACCAGACGCCGCCGTGTTTGTAGAGCAGGATGTACCGGACGATGTCGGAGTAGAAGGATGCGTCGAGCGACCGCCCGAAATCATAGCCTTCAAGAAAGGTCCCGCGGCACTCGTCGCGCTCGGAGAAGGCACGGATCTCCGCGTATTTTGCGATTTCATTCCGATACGCGTTGTCAACGCCGTTCTGCGTCCAGACGATGATCCTGTTTGCCTTGCCGCGCACATTGAACAGATGGCAGCTTTTCACCGAAATCAGGTGCTTCTCGTTCAGCGCGCCGTCCCAATAGGCATGGAAGGTGAGCGGCTCGGCCGGAGGCGTTTCGTCCTTGATGAGCTTGGCGACCTCGAGCGAGAGAAGTTCATGGGAGAAATCCTCCGGCGAGAACTTCAGCACTTCCATTGGTGGCCCCTTTGCGACGCTGTTCTTGGGGAATTCTCCCGTCGAATGCCGTTATGCAACAGGTCCGGCAGGGCCGGCAACCTCACCCCAGCGGAAGACGGGCGCCCGGCGGCCGGGCGCCCGCTTCTCCTGCGGAGGCCGTCACTTGTCCTTGCGGGTCAGCAGGAAGGCGAAGACGCCGATGGTCACGACGAACACGCTGACGGCGCCGACCAGGGCGATGGTGGTGGTGGTGTCGAAATTCATGGCGCGCTCTCCTTGGTGGACGAGAAAGACGGGATCAGGGACCGAGGAAGACGGTTTCGTGCTGGACGGTCAGCCCGTCCGGCTGGCGGGTGACGACGAAGGCCGCGGGAGTCGAGGGCTGGCGCAGCGTCTCCTTCGGCACGCGGACCAGCACGCGGTGGGTCGCCACGCTGTCGGGATCGGCCTGGACCAGGACGGAGCCCTCCGCCGGCTCGCCCTCGCCGCCGGCCACCGACAGGACGGCGCCGGGAAGCCCGGTGACGGACAGGCGGTAGGTCTGGGCCGCCCGCGTCATGTTCAGGACCTTGACCGTGTAGGCGTTCTGGACGTCGCCATTGGACAGGGTGACGAACAGCGGCGCGCGGTCGCGCAGGATGTTCACGTCCACCTTCGGCTTCAGCACCAGCCCGGCGGCCATCATCCCGCCGACGACGGTCAGCAGCAGCGCGTAGACGATGGTGCGCGGGCGGATCGGCTTGAAGGCCGGCTTGGCGCCGTTGGCCCGCGCGATCTGGGCGTTCAGCGAATCGAAGCGGACCAGATCGCCGGGCCGCCCGATCCTCGCCATCACGTCGTTGCAGGCGTCCACGCACAGGCCGCAGCCGATGCAGGCGAGCTGCGGGCCGTTGCGGATGTCCACCCCGGTCGGGCAGACATGGACGCAGGCCCCGCAATCGATGCAGTCGCCCAGCCCCGCCGCCCTGCGCTCCTCCCAGCTTTGCGAGCGCTTCAGGTGGCCGCGGCCCTCGCCCCGCCAGTCCTCATAGGTGACGGTCAGGCTCTCCTCGTCCTGCATCGCCGCCTGGAAGCGCGGCCAGGGGCACATGTAGATGCACACCTGCTCGCGCGCGTGGCCGGCCAGCAGATAGGTGGTGGCGGTGAACAGCCCGATGAACAGCAGCACGGACGAGGACGCCTCGAACCGCAACATCTCCAGCGCCAGGGTCGGGGCGTCGTTGAAGTAGAAGACCCAGGCGCCGCCGGTCAGCAGCGCGATCAGCAGCCAGGCGGCGTGCTTGGCCGCCTTCCTGCCCAGCTTGGCCGGCGACCAGGGGGCGTGGTCGAGGCGGATGCGGTCGCCGCGGTCGCCCTCGATCCGGCGCTCCACCCATAGGAACAGGTCGCTCCACACCGTCTGCGGGCAGGCGTAGCCGCACCAGACGCGGCCGGCCAGCGCGGTCGCCAGGAAGAGGCCGATGGCCCCCAGGATCAGCGCGCCGGTCAGGTAATAGACCTGCTGCGGCCACAGCTCGATGAAGAAGAAATACAGGCGGCGGCCCGGCATATCCACCAGCACCGCCTGATCCGGCGCATTGGGGCCGCGGTCCCAGCGAATCCAGGGGGTAACGTAATAAAGGCTCAGCAGACAGATCAGCGTCAGCCATTTCAGCCGGCGGAAGGTGCCGGCGACCGACTTCGGGTAGATCTTGTCGTGCTTGGCGTAGAGGCCACTCTTGCGCGCGGATTCCGCGGGGCGGGAGGCGGTTTGCGGTTCGGTGGTGGAAACGCTCATCATGCTCGTCCGTGGTTCGGCCCGCGGACATGGGTGCAGAGGGGGCAGGGCAGGGGGCGGGCCGTTCCCCAGGCTAGGCAGACGGCGCGGCGCCGCCTTTGCGAATCCGCAAACGGACGAGGGTGGAGCGTCGATTCTTATCGGCGGACGCGCCGGGGTGCGGAGCGTGCCCCGGCTCAGGGCAGCAGGATCGCCGACTGCCATTGCTGGAGGAAGCGCTCCCGCTTCAGCCGGTCGAGGAAGACCAGCAGGGCCGGGCTGAGGGCGATGGGGTGCAGCGGCGCCGCCGTGCTGGAGCGCAGGCCCGACGCCGAGGCCTCCCGCTTGATGCCGGAGGAGATGGCGTAGAGGGCGGAGCGGTCGGCCACCACCTCCTGCCCGCGCGGCGACAGCAGGTAGTCGATGAACGCCCCGGCGAGCTGCGGCCGGGGCGCCGTCCGGGGGATCACCGCGACGCGGGAGATGACCAGCGTGTAGTCCTCCGGCACCACGATGCCGATGGGCGCCCCCGCCGCCGCCCGCGCCCGCGCGTAGGAGCCGAGGACGTTGTAGGCGATCAGCACCTCGCCGCGCTCCACCAGATCGAGGATGTCGCCGGAGCAGCAGGCCAGCCGCGCCTGGGCGTTGCCCATCATCGCCACGAGCTGCCAGTACTGGCCGAACAGCAGGGCGTCGTGGGCGGCCAGCAGATAGCCGATGCCGCTGGTGGCGGTGTCGTAGGTGGCGACGCGCCGGCCGAAGCGCGCCGGGTCGTCGCGCAGCAGCCGGATCAGCGCGGGGCGCGTGCGCGGCACTTCCGCGTCCGGCAGGAGGTTGCGGTTGTAGGCGATCACCGCCGGCTCGAATGTGAAGCCGAACGCCTCGTCCCGCCAGTTCGCCCAGTCCGGCAGGGCGTCCGTCAGGGCGGAGCGGTGGGGCTGGGTGTGGCCGTCGTTGACCAGCTTCACCTGCAGGTCGGAGGCGGAGCTGATGAGCAGGTCGGGGGTCTCCGCCGCGGTCCCCTTGGCCGGCGCGGCCACCGCCTCGGCGTAGAGGTCGGCGGTGTCCATGTCCTTGTATTCGATGGTGACGTCGGGGTGGAGTTGCTGGAAATCGAGGACCAGCGGCTCGATGGCCTGGCGGTCGGTGGCCGAATGGATGCGCAGCCGCTCCCGCTCGCCGCCGGGGGCGGAATAGGTGATGAGCTGCGCCGCCTGCGCCCAGGGGGACCAGAGCAGGGTGCAGAGGACCAGAAGCGGCAGCAGGGCCCGCGCGGCTCCTCCCGGCGCCGGGGCAGTGCCGTCCGCCGCGAGGAAGTCGATGCGCGCGATCAGCCCGCCGCCGGGACGGTCGAGCAGCGCGAACGCCGCCCCGTGCGCCTCCACCACCGAGGTGACGATGGCGAGGCCGAGGCCGCTGCCCGCCACCCCGGAGGCGGAGCTGCCGCGCCCGAACCGCTCCAGCACGCGGCGCTTCTCGGCGTCCGGCACGCCGGGGCCGCGGTCGGCAATCTCCACGCGCAGGCCGCGCCCGTTCGGCGAAGGGGTCAGGGTCAGGTCGATGGGGCCGGACGGGCCGGCGTACTTCACCGCGTTGTCGAGCAGGTTGGTCAGCGCCTCGCGCAGGCTGATGGCGTCGCCGGGGACGGTGGCCGCCTCCGCCGCGCGGTCGATGTCGAGGCGGATCGCCGTGTCGCCGGCCACCGCGCGGGCGCGCTGGAACACCTGCTCCAGCAGGGCGCCGAGATCGACGTCCTCGGGCTTCAGCGCCTCGCTGCGGTGAATCACCATGGCGTGGTTGAGGAGCTGGCTGGTGAGCTGGCTGGCCTCCACCGCGTTGCGGTGCACGCGCTGGGCGATGCGGTGCAGGGCATCGGGATCGTCCTCGTCGATGGCGAGTTCGGCCTGCAGGCGCAGGCTGGCCAGCGGCGTGCGGATCTGGTGGGCGGCGTCGGCCAGGAAGGTCTGCATGGTGTCGAGGTTGGATTGGAGCCGGGCCATGAGCTGGTTGATCGCCTGGACGAGCTGCGAGACCTCCTGCGGCGGCGGCATGGCGATGGGGGAGAAGTCGTGGGGCTGCCGCTCGCGGATCATCCGCTCCAGCGAGCCCAGCGGGGCCAGCGCCTGCCGCACCCCGAACCAGATCAGCCCGCCCGCCGCGACCACGGTGAAGGCGATGGGCAGGAAGGCGTTCGCCAGGATGTCGCGGGCCAGCGCCCCGCGCTCCTCCCGCGTCTGGGCGACGGCGATGGTGACCCAGCCGCCAAGCTCCGGCTGCGTGGCGAAGCGCTTCAGGACGGCGACGCGCACCGGCATGCCGCGGAAGATGGCGTTCTCGAACCGGGTGGCGGAATCGCCGCCGGCCGCGCCGGCGACCCCGGTCCTGGGAGGCGCCACCGGCAGGTCGTGGTAACCGGTGATCAGCTCGCCGTCCGGCGCGGTGATCCGGTAGAACACGCGGTCGCGCCGCGCCTGGGCCAGGATGCCCAGCGACGAGTAGGGCAGGTCGACGGAAAAGCGCCCGTCCTCCACCCGCACCGTGTCGGAGATCGACAGCGCCGACGCCATCAGCAGCCGGTCGAAGGCGGCGTCGGCGGCGCGCTGGGCGTAGGCGTTGATGAACAGGAACAGCCCGGCGGTCAGAACGGCCAGCACGCCGAGCAGCCGGATGAACAGCCGCCGCCGCAGCGAGAATCCTTCAGCCTTCGGCACACACTTCCGCCACATACCCGAGCCCCCGAACCGTCCGGATCTCCACCGACGCGCCCTCCAGCTTGCGCCGGAGGCGGGAGACATACAACTCGATGGCGTTCAGCGCGGTGGGCTGGTCGAGGCTGAACAGCCGGTCCATCAGGTCTTCCTTGGACAGGACCGTGTTCAGGTTGCTGAGGAACAGCTCCAGCAGCCGGAACTCGCGGCCGCCGAGATCGACGGGGCGGCCGTCGACCAGCACCTTCTTGGCCGCGGCGTCGAAGACCAGATTGCCGAACTGCGTGCGCGAGGAGGCGAGCCCGTGCGAGCGGCGCAGCAGGGCGCGGCAGCGGGCCTCCAGCTCCCGCAGGTCGAAGGGCTTCACGATGAAGTCGTCGGCGCCGAGGTCGAGCAGGTCGACCCGGACATTCACCTGGGAGCGGGCGGTCATCACCAGCACCGGCGTGGCGTCGCGGCGCTGGCGCAGGCGGTTCAGCAGCGTCTGCCCGTCCACCCCCGGCAGCATGATGTCGAGCAGGACGAGCTGGTACGCCTCCTGGCGCAGCAGCTCCTCCGCCTCGTCGCCGGTCGGCGCCCAGTCGACGGCGTAGCCCAGCTTGCGCAGCCGGTGGACGATGGCGTCGGCCAGATCCTCGGTGTCCTCGACGACGAGTATGCGCATGGTCCGTCTCCCGGTGCCGGGGCACCGTAATGCACAAATCAGTGGGCCATGAAGATGGGAATGGCGGGTGGTTCGCGCAGCACATCGAGCGTCACGCCGCCCCACACCCGTTCGCGCACACGGCTGTGGCCGTAGGCGCCCATCACCAGCAGGTCGCAGCCGGCTTCCGCCGCCGTCTCCTGCAAGGCCCGCCCGACCGCCCGGCCCGACGCCGTAACCCGGCGGATCGACGCCGCGACGCCGTGCAGCGCCAGATAGGCCGACAGGCGGTCGGGGTCGGCGGTGCGCCCGGGGTCGGCGACGTCGGCCGACAGGATGACCGCCTTGCCGGCGCGCTGCAGAAGCGGCAGCGCCGCCGCGACCGCCCGCGAGGCCGCAGCCCCGCCGTCCCAGGCCACCGCCACCGCAGAGCCGACCGAGGCCGGTTCGGCCGCCGGGGCCAGCAGCAGCGGGCGGCCGGAGCCGAACAGGCTGGCCTCGATGGCCGGCCCCATGGCGTTGGTCCCGTCGGAGGTCTGCGCGATCACCACCAGATCGGCGAGCCGCGCCTCCTCCGCCAGGGTCTCGGCCAGCGGACCGGTCGCCTGCTGCCAGGAGGCGGTCGGACCGTCCGCGCCCGCGACGCCGCCGGTCAGGCTGTCCGCCTCGGCGGCGCCGAAGCGGCCGCGGAATTCCTCGAACAGCTCGTGGGCGGAATCGACCACGCGCGCCTGATCCTCCTGCCCGATGCGGATGAGCTGCTCGACCAGCGCCTTGGGGATCGCGGCGCTTTCGACGGAGGTGCGGATTTCGACCTGCGGCATGACGCTCAACCCCTCGACATGGGCGCGGAAGCGGCCGGCGAGCAGAAAGGCCGTGGCGATGGCGCGGCGGTCCAGCGGCCGCCCGGTCAGGGGAACGAGAACCTTCTTGATCATCGGATTCGCTCCGTCACGATAGCCAGGAGGTGTGCATGAGGACTTCGTTGCTGCCGCGCCAGATCATGTCGAGCGCCACATAGGTGATGATGGCGAGACCGACCCAGCCGACCCAACGGTGCTTGTGCAGGACGTGGGCGATCATGTTGGCGGCGGCGCCCATCAGAACGACGGACAGCAGCAGGCCGATGACCAGGATGGTGGGGTGGTCCTTGGCCGCGCCGGCCACCGCCAGAACGTTGTCGAGCGACATCGACACGTCGGCCACGACGATCTGCCAGATGGCGGCACCCACCGTGACGCCGCCGACCGCGGCACCGGCGGCGGCGTTTCCGGACACCCCCACCGGCGTGTCGGGGGCCTCCATCGCCTCGTCGGGCGCCACCTCGTCCGTCCCGTGGGAGCGCAGCTCGCGGAACATCTTCCAGCAGACCCACAGCAGCAGCACGCCGCCGGCCAGAGTCAGCCCGATGATGGCGAGGAGCTGGGTGGTGATCAGGGCGAAGAAGATGCGCAGGACGATGGCGGCGCCGATGCCCCAGAAGATCACCTTGCGGCGCTGCGCCAGCGGCACCGCGGCGGCGGCCATGCCGACCACGATGGCGTTGTCGCCGGCCAGCACGAGGTCGATGGCGATCACCTGCCCGAGGGCGGCGAGCTGCGACCAGAGATCGACGCTTTCCATGGAAAAGTCCTTCGAAGAATGGCCGAAGAGTGGCGGTCTTACGTCGCGGGATGGCTGCCGGACGGGGAGGCGCTGCCATCCTTGCCCGCGCCCTTGGCCGCGCTGTTGCTCCGGTAGCGCACGACCATCGGGCCGATCACCAGCAGGGCCGCGATGATCAGCAGGGCCGCCGAGATCGGGTGGGTCAGGAAGACCGACGGGTCGCCCTGGCTGATCGCCAGCGCGCGGCGGAACTGCTGTTCGGCCAGCGGCCCCAGGATCAGCCCGACCACGCAGGGCGCCACCGGCACGTTCAGGACGCGCATGCCGAAGCCGAGCAGGCCGATCACCCACAGGATGACCAGATCGATGACGTTGTTGTTCAGCGTGTAGGCGCCAAGCGACGAGAAGACCAGGATGCCGGCGTACAGCCAGGGCCGCGGGATCAGCAGCAGCTTCACCCAGAAGCCGACCAGCGGCAGGTTCAGCACCAGCAGGAGCACGTTGCCGATGTAGAGGCTGGCGATCATGCCCCAGACCAGCTCGGGGTTGTTGTCGAACAGCGTCGGGCCGGGCTGCAGGCCGTATTGCTGGAAGGCGGCCAGCATGATGGCGGCGGTCGCCGAGGTTGGCAGGCCGAGCGACAGCAGCGGCGCCAGCACGCCGGCGGCCGACGCGTTGTTGGCGGCCTCCGGACCGGCGACGGCCTCGATGGCGCCCTTGCCGAACTCCTCCGGCTTCTTCGCCAGACGCTTCTCGACCAGATAGGACAGGAAGGTCGGGATCTCGCTGCCGCCCGCCGGCAGGGTGCCGATGGGGAAGCCCAGAAGCGTGCCGCGCAGCCACGGCTTCCAGGAGCGCGCCCAGTCCTCGCGGCTCATCCATTTGGAGCCCTTGAGCGCGTAGATCTCCTCCGTCTCGAAGCGGTGGCGGGAGGCGACGTAGAGCGTCTCGCCGACCGCGAACAGGCCGACCGCGACGACCACCGTGTCGATGCCGTCGAGGAGCTCGGGCACGCCGAAGGCCAGCCGCGCCTGACCGGTCTGCATGTCGATGCCGACCAGACCCAGCGCCAGACCGAGGAACAGGCTGGCCAGACCGCGCGCCAGCGAGCTTCCCAGCACCGCGGTGACGGTGGTCAGCGCCAGCACCATCAGCGCGAAATACTCGGCCGGGCCGAACAGCAGGGCCATCTTGACCATCAGCGGGGCGACGAAGGTCAGCGCCGCGGTGGCGATGGTGCCGGCGATGAAGGAGCCGATGGCGGCGGTCGCCAGCGCCTGGGCGCCGCGGCCCTGGCGGGCCATGGCGTGGCCGTCGATGGCGGTGACGATGCTGCCGGACTCGCCCGGCGCGTTCAGGAGGATGGAGGTCGTCGAGCCGCCGGACATCGCGCCGTAATAGATGCCGGCGAACATGATGAAGGCGGAGGTCGGCTCCAGCCCGTAGGTGACCGGCAGCAGCAGCGCCACGGTCAGGGCCGGGCCGATGCCGGGCAGCACGCCGACCGCGGTGCCCACGGTCACGCCGATCGCCGACCACAGCAGGTTGTAGGGGGTCAGCGCCACGAGGAAGCCGTGGCCCAGGGCGGCAAGGGTGTCCATTGTGCAGTTTCCTTCCCGAAGCGGGGGCCCGAAGCGGGGCCCCGAAGCAGGGCCCCGAAGCAGGGCTTGTCCGGCGGTCCTACTCGGCGTCGGGGGACGTGAGCCGTTCGACGATGCTGCCCTCGGGCAGGTTCAGGCCGAGCCCATAATTGAAGGCCACGAAGGTGAAGGTGGCGAGCGCCAGCCCGATGGCGAGGTTGACCATCAGCCGCCGGCCGCCGAAGGCGCGGGAGACCGCGGCGAACAGGATGGTGGTGGAGGGAATCCAGCCCAGCGTGTCCAGCAGCAGGAACTGGACGGCCAGCCCCGCCGCGACCAGCGCCACCGCCCAGAGGTCCAGTTCCAGCCCCTCGGCGTGGGCGACGGCACCGGCAAAGGCCTCGCGCAGCAGCGACAGGCCGACCAGGACGAGGCCGCCCGAGATCAGGTAGGGAAACAGGGCGGGGCCGACCACCGCCCGGCCGACGCTCGGGGTCAGCATGGTCTCGACCGCGATCAAGCCCCCCAGGGCGATCAGCCCGCCGCCCAGCACCGCCTCTCCGGCGCGCATGCTCCGACCGGTGGTCATCGCTTCATCCTCCCAGACTGTTTTTTTGCGGACCGGCGGGCGCGGCGCGGTGGCCGCGCCCACCTGGTTCGGTCCTTACTTCACGAGGCCGATGTCCTTCAGCGTGCCTTCGATCTGCGCGCGCTCCTGCTTCAGGAAGGAGGCGAACTCGGCGGAGGGCTGGTAGAGGTCGATCCAGCCGCGCTGCTTCACGGCCTGCTTCCACTCATCGCTGGCGACGGCCTTGGCGACGGCCTCCTGGAGTTCCTTCAGCTCGGCCGGCTTGGCGGAGGCCTGGGCGAAGACGCCGCGCCAGTTGACGAACTCCAGGTCGACGCCCTGCTCCTTCATGGTCGGCGTGTCGGAGCCCGGCAGGCGCTGCGGGGCGGAGACGGCGATGGCGCGCAGCTTGCCCGCCTGGAACTGCGGGGCGAACTCGCTGTAACCGCCCATGCCGAGCGTGACGTGGCCGCCGAGCGCCGAGGCCAGCAGCTCGCCGCCGCCCGCGGTGGCGACGTAGTTGACCTTGTTGGGATCGACGCCAACGGCCTTGGCGATCAGGCCGGCCAGGATCTGGTCGCTGCCGCCCGCCGAGCCGCCGCCCCAGGAGACCGAGCCGGGGTCCGCCTTGAACTTCTTGATCAGGTCGTCGAAGGTTTTGATGGGCGACTCCGGCGGAACGACGATGGCGGTGTATTCGCCGGTCAGCCGGGCCAGCGGGGTCACCTGGTCGAGCGTCACCGCCGACTTGTTGGTGACGATGGCGCCCAGCATGATCTGGCCACCGACGAGGATCGTCGGCGAGCGCTTCTTGGCGGTGACGAACTGGGCGAGGCCGACCGTGCCGCCGGCGCCGGGGATGTTCACGACCTGGATGCCGGAGGCCAGCTTCTGGTCCTGCAGAACCTGCTGGAGGGTGCGGGCGTGCTGGTCCCAGCCGCCGCCGGGGCTGGCCGGGGCGATGATCTCCAGCCCCTTGATCTCGGCCAGCGACGGGGTGGCGGCGAGGGCGGCCGTGGCGAGGACGGCGGCGGTCAGGACGCCCTTCACGGCGCCCGGCATGCGGATGGTCATGACGCTTCGCTCCATGGGTGTGTTTTGTTTTGATACTTGGTCCCGGCGGTCCGCCGCCGGGCTCCGGTCACTTGACGAGGCCGAGTTCCGTCAGGACGCCTTCGATCCGCGTCCGCTCGTCCTTCACGAAGGCGGCGAACTGGTCGGACGGCAGGTAGAGGTCGATCCAGCCGCGCTCCTCGGCGATGCGCTTCCACTCGTCGGTGCGGACCATGGCGCCGACCGCGTCGTCCAGCACCTGCTTCTCCGACGCCTTCAGGTTGCCCGGCGCCATCACGGCGCGCCAGTTCACCAGCTCGACATCCACGCCCTGCTCCTTGAAGGTCGGGACGTCGATGCCGGGAAGGCGCTGCGGGGAGGAGATCGCCAGCGCGCGCAGCTTTCCGGCCTGGAGCTGCGAAGCCATCTCGTTGTAGCCGCCGGTCGCCACGGTGATGTGGCCGCCGAGCACCGAGGCCATCATCTCGCCGCCAGCGCCGGCGGCGATGTAGTTCATCTTGGAGACATCGCCGCCGATCGCCTTGACAAGCAGGCCGTAGAGGATGTGGTCGGGGCTGCCGACGGCGAAGCCGCCCCAGGAGACGGAGCCAGGGTCGGCCTTGAACTTCTTCACGAGGTCGTCGAGCGTCTTCAGCGGCGAATCCGCGGCCACCACGATGGGCTGGTACTCGCCGGTCAGGCGGGCCAGCGGGGTCACCTGATCGAGCGACACCGGCGACTTGTTGATCAGGATCGCCCCGATCATGCCGAGGCCGGAGATCATCAGGCCGGGGTTGCGCTTCTTGGCGGTGACGAACTGGCTGAGGCCGATGGTGCCGCCGGCTCCCGGAATGTTGACCACCTGGACGCTGGAGGCCAGCTTGTGGTCCTGGAGGACCTGCTGCATGGCGCGCGCGTGCTGGTCATAGCCGCCGCCGGCGTTGGCGGGGGCGATGATTTCCAGATTCTTGATCTCCGCGGACGCGGGGGCGGCGAACAGGGCGGAAGCGGCCAGCACGGCCGCCGCCAGCATCCCCTTGGCGGGGTTGCCGAGGCTCATGGTGTTTCCTCCGATTGGGCTTCTTGTTCTTTTGGATGGCGCTTGGTGCGCCTTACGCTGCCTTGGCGGTGGGGCGTTGCGGCCGTGCCTCGTAGAGGAGGACGGAGCCGCCGGCCCCCGCGCCGCAGGCGGCGCCATAGAAGAGCGGAGTCCGCTCGTCCGCCGATGCGGTCTTCGCCGTGGTTTCCGCCGGCTTCCTGGCTGCGGATTCGGTCGCCATGGTGGAGTTTCCGGGAACGGTGGTTGGTTGTTCCAACTGTTTAGCAGACGAACCTGTCATGAACCTGTCAGCCACCACCCAGGCACGCGAAAATTCGGCGCTCCACCCGGAAGAGGCGGAGACCGGTTCATGGCGGCGCTCCAGGCTTTTGTTGGCGAGCAACCAGGCATTGGCGTGCTCAACGATACAGCGGACCGGACCGAGGCCGGAGCCGTGCGGCTGGCCGGTCTTGCGGATGATGGGTTGGATGCCTTCACCTAAAGCGGATTGCAATCCGCTTTGGAGCGCGACGGCGGTCCCGGTCGCACATGCGACCGGAGCCCGTCGGCGCATGAGGCGATATGAGTCTAAAGCGAACGGAAATTCGCTTTAGACAGAGCCATCGGTTGTCGGCGCTATCCTATCCGGCGTCCGCGTGGAGGCGAGCGATGCTGGCGCAGACGACCATGGCCAAGCGCGGAAGGTCGGGAAAGAGCCGGGTATCATGAACGTTGGCGGGCGATGGCAAAGCCGCCATGGAAGCCCTTCCGTGGTGACGACCACATCGTACTTGGTCCCCGGCTTGCCGCGATCCGTCGGGTGGCCAATGAAGGCTCCACCGCGCTTGGCGCGAACCGAGCGGCTATCCACCACGATGCTCCACGGATCGGCAGCGGCTTCCGGGCCGGAGCGGACCATGCGGATCAGCACGGCGTGGACGCGGCGCAAGAGGGCCGTTGGCCCCATTCCGTTAGCCGACGGCGCACCGTTGATCCCGGGGCGCGATCCGGTGAGGCCCGAAGTTCCCGCCACTGCACGCCTTCGCGCAGGAAGAAGCGGAGCGTCTCAAGGACGGCGTTGGTCGGCACCGGAGGCCGACCCGGTCCCGTGACGGCCCGCTCCATCTGGTCAATGATGCCTGCCACCAGTCCACCGTTGTTGGTCCCATACCAGCCTCCCCATGCCAGAGGCAGAGGAACTGGTGCGAGATCAAGGAGTGCCGGAGCAACAAGGCCGTTTTCCGGGAAATTCGTTCTCTGACGCTGGATTGCGCACTCCCAGAATGCTCTGCATAATCTGGACGCGACCGACGCCAAAGCGAAGCCGCGTCCTCGCACGAACGTCCGCGATCCAGCGACGCAAGGCTCAGAACACCCCGTCAACGAGCAGACAGGCAGAGGCCCGATGACGAAACAATCCCCTCCGACGACTCCAGATGAGGATCTGCACATAGACGCGGACGCTTGGCGGCTGCGCGGCGAACGGCAGAGGGATCGGGAACGGCAGAGGGACCGGAATGATCAGTCCCGTGCCGAGGCCGAGCAGGAGCGTGTCGAGGCCGAGCAGGAGCGTGTCGATTCCGAACATCTCCGTACCGAGGCGCACAAGCGTTACGAGGCGGCGGAAAGCGCCCGCGTCGTCGCCGAGGAGGGGCGGGTCTCCGGTGAGCTTCAGAGGTTGGAGGCGGAAGGGCAGCGCATCCGGTCGGAAACCATCCGCCGCGTCTCCGAGGAAGGGCGCCGCGTCCTGGAGGAAGCCCGTCGCGTGTTGGAAGACGCTCGCCAAGGCGAAGAAAGGATGCGGCAGTTCCAGGAGGACGCACGTCGTGCCTCAGAGAAGGCCCGTGAGGAGGCAGAGCGGGCGCGAGCGGCCGCCGAGGAGCAGCGCCAACTGGTCGACGAGATGCGGCGAACCATCGAGCAGTACAAGGCGATGATGGCCAAGAAAGACGGCTAAAGCGAACTTCCGTTCGCTTTAGACTCATATCGCCTCATTCGCCGGCGGGCTCCGGTCGCATGTGCGACCGGGACCGCCGTCGCGGTCCAAAGCGGATTGCAATCCGCTTTAGGCCGGCGGACAGAGCCGTTGCGCGTCCGGCCCCGGACGGACCGCCATTCGGGGCCGGGAGCGGGTCCCCTCCGGTCCCGCTGGCCGGATGGCCTCACCCCGATCACGCCCGGTGGATCACCTCGCCCAGCGCCTGCACCAGTTCCGCCGGCTCGACCGGCTTGTGCAGCAGGCGGCAGCCAATGGACCTGGCCTCGCGCAGGCGCTCCGGCGCGGTGTCGCCGGTGATGATGACGCCCGGCACGTCCCAGCGGCGGCGCACCAGATCCACCACGTTTCGCCCCGTGCTGCCGCCCGGCAGGCGGTAGTCGGTCAGCAGCACGTGCGGGCGGGTACGCAGGCGGGGCAGGCGCGTGGTCAGTTCCTCGACGGAGGCGACGGCGACGACCCGCACGCCCCAGCGCGTCAGCGTCATGGTCAGGCTGCGGCGGATGCGCTCGTCGTCCTCGACCAGCAGCACCGTACACCCCTTCAGCATCGCCAGGACGGCGGCGTCGAGGGCCACCGGCGCCGGCGGGCGCACCACCACGCGCGTCCGGGCGAGCGGCACCGCGACGGCGAAGACGGAGCCGCGTCCGACCACGGAGCGCACTGACACCTCCAGCCCCAGCAGCCGCGCGATGCGCGCGACGATGGAGAGGCCGAGGCCGAAGCCGCGGGCCGCGTTGCGCTCGGGGTTCTTGAGCTGGCGGAACTCCTCGAAGATGGCACCGCGCGCCTCGGGCGGGATGCCCGGGCCGTTGTCGCACACCTGGAACTCGACCGAGCCGGCGCGGCGCCGGCAACCGAGCAGCACCCGCCCGCGGGTCTTTCCGGCGCCGTCGGGCGCGCCGTGGGAGACCGCGTTGGAGAGGAGATTGCGCAGTACACGCTCCAGCAGGTGCGGGTCGGTGGTGACGGCGAGGGAGGTGGGCACGAAGCGAAGATCGATGTTGGCCTCCTCCGCCATGCTGCGGAATTCGGCGCAGAGGCGGGTCATCAGCTCGCCCGGCGCGACGTCGGCGATGGCGACGTCCACCGCCCCAGCCTCCAGCCGCGACAGGTCGAGCAGGCCGCTCAGCATGCCGTTCAGGTTCTCAATGGATACCTTCAGCAGGTCCAGCACCTCGACCGCAGCGGGGTCGGAGCCGATAGACCCGCGTAGCACGTGGGCGTAGAGCGCGGCGGCCTGGATCGGTTGCCGCAAATCGTGGCTGACGGCGGCGAGGAAGCTGGTCTTCGCCCGGCTGGCGCTCTCCGCGGCGTCCCTGGCGCGGCGCAGGCTCTCCTCGATCGCCTTGCGCTCGGTGAGGTCGAGGGCGAGCCCGGTGACGCGGGCCGGCCGCCCGGTCGGGTCGCGCTCCACCACGCGGCCGAGGCTGGCGATCCAGCGCACGCCCCGGTGCGGGTGGCTGATGCGGAACTCGACGCGGAACTCGTCCTCGGCCTGATCGCGGGTGATCTCGAGCATCCGCTGCAACGCCGGGAGATCCTCCGGCAGCACGATGGACAGCAGGCGGTGCGGCGGCAGCGGGCGGTCGCCGTCCCGGTCGAGGCCCATGAGGTCGTAGCACTCGGGCGACCACGTGACGTGGTTCGCCGCCACGTTCCAATCCCAGGTGCCGGCGCCGGCGCTTCGTTGCGCGAGGCTCAATTGCTGCTTGCGGATGCGCAGGGCCGCGTTCGCCTCCTCCAGCTCGACGGTGCGTTCCGCGACCCGCCTCTCCAGGTCGGCGTTGCTGCGGGTCAGCTCGTCGGCAAGGACCTGAAGCTGCTTGTAGGAGGTCTTGAGTTCCGCGACGAGGTGGGCTTCGTCCTGTCGGGCTGCGGACATATGGCGGTCGGCCCGCTCGAGCGCGGCGCGCAGATCCCGAGCCTCCGCCTCGGCACGCGCGAGGCGGAGCCGCAGATCAGCGTCCTGTTGGCGCGGCTCGGTCGGGGGAAGGGCGTGCTCCTGGGCGTCCGGGGTACGGGCCAGGGTCGGTTCGCGGCTCTGCTCCTGCGCCCCGACGGGGTGACGCAGGACTTCGGCATCTTTGTTGTCGTTGCTGCCCTGAGACGACCGCATGTTCACTGTGGCGCCCTCGCCGGGGGTTGCCGTGCCTGTGCACGATCACACACCTCTCCCCAACAGCGCAGTTCCCTTATCGTCCTAATTCGAATGGCCGTGAAGGGAGGTGCTGTGTGCGGCCGATCCATGGCAACGGGTTTTTCGCGCTTTGGCTAGGTGTTGGAGCACCCATCCTGCGCATACTGAACATTGCGGAAAGCCGCCAACGTGCCTGG
Source organism: Azospirillum brasilense (assembly GCF_005222205.1). Lineage (NCBI taxonomy): Bacteria > Pseudomonadati > Pseudomonadota > Alphaproteobacteria > Rhodospirillales > Azospirillaceae > Azospirillum > Azospirillum brasilense. The sequence continues at coordinate 349,335 of NZ_CP032348.1, forward strand.
GCAAATCACCCAAGGGTTCGCTCATCGTGAGTTGGCGCGGTTGTGGAAACAGTCCCAATATCTCCCCTCCCTGCGTCAGCGGGGGGACCGGGGGGGCAACACCCCCGAACCTACCGCACCACCAGCAGGAACAGCCCCTGGCCGAGATAGACGGTGCCGGTCACGGCGACCAGACGCTGGCTCCAACTGCGGAACTGGGCGTCGCTCATGGCGTCGAGCACGCGGCGCGACAGGTTCGTCCCCAAAACGGCCATGCCGATGCAGACAAGGGTCACCGTGATGTCCAGAGACTCCGCCTCCGACGCCGCGACGAGGGAGCCGAAATAGACCGTCTTGAACAGGTGGCCGAAGACCTGCATCGTCGCCTTGGTCGCGACGACGCTCTGCCGCGACAGGCTGGACTTCACGAAGAAGACGTCGAGCAGCGGCCCGGAGATTCCGGCGATCAACTGCACGCCCATGCACAGCAGGCCGGCCAGCGTGCTGTGGCCGCGCCGCGACACGTTCGGCGACCAGTGCGACGGAACCGCCATCGCCATGAAGGGTGACAGCCCCAGCAGGATCAGCGATTCCGCCTTGCCGGGCACGTAGCGGATCAGGGTGAAGACGCCAACCGCCACCGCCCCGCCCAACAGAAACTGCGCCACGATCCCCCATTGCACGTGCCGCCGCCACAGCCACGCCCGCCAGCCGTTGGCGGTCATCTGCGTGATCCCGTGCAGCAGCATGGCGGAGGATACCGGCAGCAGCAGCAGCAGCAGCCCCATCAGCACCATGCCGCCGGCCATGCCGAACAGGCCCGACAGGAACGAAGTCACCAGCGCCGCAAGGCCGAGTCCGAGTGTCAGGGGAACCGTCAGCATCCCGCTCATCCGAAAGTTTTCTTTGGCTGTGGACGGCATCATGCCCCTGGCGCGCTTGCCCCGCAAACGGGATTGTCTGATGCTGACCCCCAGGATTTGTTGGGGTGCATGGAGAGGGGATCGGATGCGGCGCCTGCCATCGCTGAACGCCCTGCGGGCGTTCGAGGCCGCGGCCCGCCACGGCAGCTTCACCGGGGCGGCGGGCGAGCTGAACGTCTCGCAGGCCGCGGTCAGCCGCATGGTCCGGCTGCTGGAAGAGCGGATGGGCTTCCCGCTGTTCGAGCGGCGGGCCAACGCGCTGGAGCTGACCGACCGCGGGCGGGCGCTGCAGCCCGGCCTGACCGGCGCCTTCGACGCGATCGCGGACAGCGTCGAGCGGGTCGCCGCCATGCGCGACGGACCGGTGCTGACGCTGGGAGTGGGCGCCACTTTCGCGGTGCGCTGGCTGATCCCGCGCCTGTCGGCCTTCCATGAAAGCCACCCGGACGTGGAGGTGCGCATCGCCACCGGCGGCGCCGGCGCGCCGATCCGCGAGGACTGGACCTGCGCCCTGCTGCTGGGCGACGGGCATTGGCCGGGCTACGAGGTGGAGGAACTGTTCACCGCCGATATGCTGCCGGTCTGCGCGCCGGCCCTGGCGCGGACGCTGCGCCGTCCGGAGGATCTGCTGTCGGCGACGCTGCTGTCGGTGTCGCACTGGGCGGACGACTGGCCGCACTGGTTCGCCTCGGCGGGGCTGGCGCCGCCGGCCGTGAAGGGACTGTCCTTCAGCAGCTACGCCATGACCCTGCAGGCGGCGGCGGACGGGGTGGGGGTGGCGCTGGGGGCGCGGCTCTACATCGCCGACGATCTGGCGGCGGGCCGGCTGGTCACGCCCTTCGCGCTGGCCGTGCCGATGGGGCGGGCGTGGTATCTGGTCTCGCGGCCGGCGCGGCACCGGGAGCCGGGCTTCACCGCCTTCCGGGACTGGCTGCGCGCCGCGGCCGGATCGTCGGACCCCGGAAAGAAAAGACCGCCGGAGCGTGCCCCGGCGGCCTGAAGTCGCACTTTGGAGAAACGTCACTCGGCGGAACCGCGCGCACGGTGCGGCCTGCCAACTGGGTTTCAAAGGATAACCGAACGAAAACACTTATACTAGTATATCACTGAACGCGCAAGCCCTTTCGCTCACATGACGGCGCCCATCTGCCAGGGCGTGAACTCGTCGGAGCCGAAGCCCAGCTCCTCGCTCTTGGTCTTCTTGCCCGACGCGGTGTCGAGGATGAGCTGGAAGATCGCCCGTCCGACCTCCTCGATGGTGGCGTCGCCGGTGGCGATGGGGCCGCAGTCGATGTCCATGTCGTCGGGCATCTTGCGGTAGAGCGGCGTGTTGGTGGCGAGCTTCAGCGACGGCGTCGGCTTGCAGCCGAAGACGGAGCCGCGGCCCGTGGTGAAGCACAGCACGTTGGCGCCGCCCGCCACCTGTCCGGTGGCCGACACCGGGTCGTAGCCCGGCGTGTCCATGAAGACGAGGCCCGGCCCGGTGATCGGCTCGGCGTAGCGCACCACCTCGACGAGGTTGGTCGTGCCGGCCTTGGCGACCGCGCCCAGCGACTTCTCCAGGATGGTGGTCAGGCCGCCCTTCTTGTTGCCGGGGGACGGGTTGTTGTTCATCTCGCCGCCGGTGCGGCTGGTGTAGTCCTCCCACCAGCGGATGCGCTCGACCAGCGTCTCGCCGACCGCCGGGCTGACGGCGCGGCGGGTCAGCAGATGCTCGGCGCCATAGACCTCCGGCGTCTCGCTCAGCACCGCGGTTCCGCCGTTGCGGATCAGCAGGTCCACGGCGTGGCCCAGCGCCGGGTTGGCGGTGATCCCCGAATAGCCGTCCGACCCGCCGCATTGCAGCGCCAGGATCAGGTGGCTGGCCGGCACGGTCTCGCGCCTCACGTCGTTGACGCGGGGCAGCAGCGCGCGGATGCGCTCAACGCTCGCCCGTACGGTGGCGGCGGTGCCGCCGCTCTCCTGGATCGCCAGCGTCTGCAGGGTGTCGCCGACGGTCAGCCCCTCGACCTCGACCAGCTTGTCAATCTGGTTCACCTCGCAGCCGAGGCCGAGCACGAGCACGGCGGCGAAGTTGGGGTGGCGGGCGTAGCCGGCGATGGTCCGGCGCAGCGCGTCGATGGCGTCGCCCTGCGAGCCCATGCCGCAGCCGTAGGCGTGGGTCAGCGCGACCACCCCGTCGATGTTGGGGTAGGCGGCCAGCGCGTCGCCGCGGAACTGGTCGGCGATCATCCGCGCCGCGGTGGCCGAGCAGTTCACCGTGGTCAGGATGCCGATGTAGTTGCGGGTCGCCACGCGCCCGTCCGGACGGACGATGCCCTGGAAGGTGGCGCGGTCCGCCTCCGGGACGAGGTCGGTGGGGTGGACGTCGGCGCCGAAGGCGTAATCGCGCTCGAAGCTGTCGCCCACGCCGATGTTGTGGACGTGGACATGGTCGCCCGGCGCGATGGGGGCGGTCGCGAAGCCGATGACCTGGTTGTACTTGCGCACCGGCTCGCCGACCGCGATGGCCTGCACCGCGACCTTGTGGCCGGAGGGGATCGTGGTCCGGGCGACGATGCCGGTGTCGGGCAGGGGGGTGCCCTCCGGCAGGTCGGCGCCGGCAACGACGACGTTGTCCGCGGGGTGCAGGCGGATGGTCAGCGATGCCATGGTGGTGGTCCTTTTCCTGAAGTTCCCTCTCCCGTCCCGGGAGAGGGAGGGGCCCGCCGCGAAAGCGGCGGGAGGGTGAGGGTGCCAGCAAGGATGAAAGCTTTGATCCTTGGACGACCCTCACCCGGCGCCGTTGGCGCCACCCTCTCCCGGGACGGGAGAGGGGCTTCACATCAGAGCTTGTAGGCCTTCTTGGCGAGGGTGTAGGCGAGGTCCACCGCCAGCTCCGCGGCCTCGTCCTCCTCCAGCCGGTGCTCGGCGACGAGGCGGGCCAGGAAGGCGCAGTCGACGCGGCGGGCCACGTCGTGCCGGGCCGGGATCGAGCAGAAGGCGCGGGTGTCGTCGTTGAAGCCGACCGTGTTGTAGAAGCCGGCCGTCTCCGTGATCATCTCGCGGTAGCGGCGCATGCCCTCGGGGCTGTCGTGGAACCACCAGGCCGGGCCGACGCGCAGCGCCGGGTAATGGCCGGCCAGCGGCGCCAGTTCGCGGGCGTAGCTGGTCTCGTCGAGCGTGAACAGGATGATGGTCAGGTCGCGCTCGTTGCCGACGCGGTCGAGCAGCGGCTTCAGCGCCCGCACATACTCGGTGCCGGTCGGGATGTCGGCGCCCTTGTCGCGGCCGAAGCGCTCGAAGACGCCCGGGTTGTGGTTGCGGAAGCTGCCCGGATGGATCTGCATGACCAGACCGTCGTCCAGGCTCATCTTGGCCATCTCGGTCAGCATCTGGCCGCGGAAGATCTCCGCCTCGGCCGCCGTGATGGTGCCGCGCAGCGCCTTTTCGAACAGCCGCTCGGCGTCGGCGTCCGACAGGTCGGCGGTGGTCGCCGTGGCGTGGCCGTGGTCGGTCGAGGTGGCGCCGCCGACCTCCTTGAAATACTGGCGGCGGTTGCGCAGGGCGGCGAGGTAGCCGGCCCAGGTCCCGGTGTTCTCACCGGACAGCGCGCCCAGAGTCTCGACGTTGGCCTGGAAGCCCTCGAACTCCGGATCGACGACCGGGTCGGGGCGGAAGGCGGTGATGACGCGGCCCTTCCAGCCGCTCTCGCGGATGGCGCGGTGATGCTCCAGCGTGTCGAGCGGCGACTCGGTGGTCGCCAGCAGCTCGATGTTGAAGCGCTCGAACAGGGCGCGCGGCAGGAATTCCGGCTTCTGCAGGCAGGCGTCGATCTGGTCGAAGATGCGGTCGGCGCTGGCCCCGCTCAGCCGCTCCGTCACGCCGAACACCGTCTCGAAGGCGTGGTCGAGCCACATGCGCGTCGGGGTGCCGCGGAACAGGTGCCAGTTCTGGGCGAGCAGGCGCCAGATCTTGCGCGGATCGCTCTCCACCGCCCCGCCGTCCTTGCGCGGCACGCCCAGGCTTTCCAACGTCACGCCCTGGCTGTAGAGCATGCGGAAGGCGTAATGGTCGGGCACCACGAACAGCGACGCCGGGTTCGGGAACGCCTCGTTCTTGGCGAACCAGGACGGGTCCGTGTGGCCGTGCGGGCTGATGATCGGCAGGTGGCCCACCTCCGCGTACAGCCGGCGCGCGATGTCGCGCTGCGTGGGATCGCTGGGGAAGAGGCGGTCGGGGTGGAGCATCGCTCATCTCCGGATAAAGGGATGCCGGACCGGGGTCCGGTGCCCATTTGAATGGGTGGTTCGGGTGTGGCGCCCTGTGCGGCGCCGGTCATGCCCCGCATGACGGAATATATTAATATATCAGTTCCGGATGCAAGGACTTTGTGCGTCCCGCCCACAATTCTGTCGGCAGGACGCGCAATTCAAGAGGAAGGCCGGTCAGAGGCTGCGCGAATTGTGGGCGGCGAAGTCCACGGCCCGCGGGCGGTAGCCGCTGGTGAAGAGGGGGGAGGAGATCACCATGTCGGCGGTCGCCTCGTTGCAGGCCATCGGGATGTTGTAGAGCGTGGCGAGGCGGGTCAGCGCCTTCACGTCCACGTCGTGGGGCTGGGCGGTCATCGGGTCCACGAAGAAGACGAGCAGGTCGATCCGGCCCTCCGCGATCATCGCGCCGATCTGTTGGTCGCCGCCCAGCGGACCGCTCTTCAGCGAGGTGATGTCCAACTGGGGGTGGGCCTCCCGGACCAATCGGCCGGTGGTGCCGGTGGACCAGAAGACGTTGCCCTCCAGCGCGTGGATGTTGGCACCGAGCCAGCCGATCAGATCCGGCTTGCGGGCGTCGTGGGCGACGAGGGCGATGCGTTTGCGGTCCACGGTGACGGTCCTTGCGGCTGTGCGCTCCGCGGTGGAGCTTCCTTCAATATACTAGTATACTGATGAGCGGTGCAACGCGCTTCCCGGTGGGACAAACTGGCGCGGAACCGGGGCGCCGCGCGGGGTGAAGGCGTTTGACCCACCCCGCCGGGTATTAGTATATTGCGATGAAGGGCGGACCGTCTGCGGCGTGAACCAGCGGGTTCGACGCCGGCATCCCGGAGCAGCGGCGCCCTGACTTTTCCTGGCAGGAGCGGGTGTTGAAAAAGGCGGCGCAGATATCGACGGCGGATTCCGGACAGGACGAGGGCGTCAGGACGCGGACCCGGCGCCGCACGGCGGCGGCGGTCGCCCGCCCGGCCCAGCGCGGCACCACCGTGGCCGCGACGATCTACCGCGACCTGCGCAACGAGATCGTCTCGCTCCGCCGCAAGCCGGGCGAGCCGGTCGCGGAGAAGGTGATCGCCCAGGATTACGGCGTCAGCCGCACCCCGGTGCGCGAGGCCGTGCTGCGTCTGGCGGACGAGGGGCTGATCGAGATCTTCCCGCAGTCCGGCACCTTCGTCTCCCGCATCCCGCTGGGCGCCCTGCCGGAAGCCATCGCCATCCGCAAGGCGCTGGAGGAGGCGACCGTCCGCTACGCCGCCAAGCGCGCCACCCGCAGCCAGATCGCCAAGCTGCGCGCCAACCTGGAACTCCAGCGCGAGATGGAGGCCGCCCAGAATTTCGAAGGCTTCCATCAGGCCGACGAGACCTTCCACGCGTTGCTGGCGGAGACCGCCGGCTATCCGGGATTCTGGAGCCTGACGCAGCAGGTGAAGGTGCAGGTGGACCGCTACCGCCTGCTGACCCTGCCGGTGCTGGGCCGGGTGCCGGACGTGATCGCCGAGCATTCGGTCATCATCGAGGCCATCGCCAACAACGACCCGGAGGCTGCGGCCAAGGCCATCGACCTGCATCTGGACTATCTCCAGGTCACCATCGCCGACGCGCAGAAGGCCAACCCGCTCTATTTCACCGCCCCCTCGGAAGACGAGGCCGAGCCGGTCTGACGTCATTGCACACATCCCCTCTCCCGGGGCGGGAGAGGGCATTGCGGCATTCTTAGGACTGACTGCTGGCTTGCGCTGTTGGTGTTGGGATGCATCTGTGGGCTAATATATCAGTCACGTTCCTCCCAACACCGCGCAAGACAGCCAGGAGACCGCGATGCAATCGCTCTACCGCGCCGATCCGGCCCGCTACACCGCCATGACCTACCGCCGCAGCGGGCGGAGCGGGCTCGACCTGCCGGCCATTTCGCTGGGGCTGTGGCAGAATTTCGGCGGCACCGACGTGTTCGAGACCGGGCGCGCCGTGCTGCGCCGGGCCTTCGACCGTGGCGTCACCCATTTCGACCTCGCCAACAATTACGGCCCGCCGCCGGGATCGGCGGAGGAGAATTTCGGGCGCGTCCTGGCGACCGACTTCAAGGCCCACCGCGACGAGCTGATCGTCTCCACCAAGGCCGGCTACGACATGTGGCCCGGCCCCTACGGGAGCTGGGGCTCGCGCAAGTACCTGACGGCCAGCCTGGACCAGAGCCTCAAGCGGATGGGGCTCGACTATGTGGACATCTTCTACTCGCACCGCGTCGATCCGCGCACCCCGCTGGAGGAGACGATGGGCGCGCTCGACCACGCCGTGCGGCAGGGCAAGGCGCTCTATGTCGGCATCTCCTCCTACTCGCCGGAGATGACCCGGCGGGCGGCGGTGATCCTCAAGGACCTCGGCACGCCCTGCCTGATCCACCAGCCCTCCTATTCGATGCTGAACCGCTGGATCGAGGGCGGTCTTCTCGACGCGCTGGAGGAGACCGGGATCGGCTGCATCGCCTTCTCGCCGCTGGCCCAGGGCATGCTGACCACCAAGTATCTGAACGGCCAGCCCACCGACGCCCGCGCCGCCAAGGGCGGCACGCTGAAGGCGCATTTCCTGTCGCCGGAGAATCTGGAGCGGGTGCGCGCCCTGGACGCCATCGCCCAGCGGCGCGGCCAGACGCTGGCCCAGATGGCCATCGCCTGGGTGCTGCGCGACCCGCGGGTGACCTCCGCCCTGATCGGCGCCCGCAACGTCGAGCAGCTCGACAACTCGCTCGACGCGCTGAAGAACACCGCCTTCACGCCGGAGGAACTGGCCGAGATCGACCGCCACGCCGTCGATGGCGGGCTGAACCTGTGGCAGAACTCGTCGAACGCCGAAGCCGGCTGATCCGCCGAACGCCGACATGAAAAGGGCCGCGCCGGGGATGCCGGCGCGGCCCTTTTTCGTGACCCTGTGGGCCTCAGCGCATCAGCAGATGGGGGAGCCAGAGGGAGAAGGTCGGAACGTAGGTGACGAGGAGGAGGGTGACGAAGAGGGCGCCGTAGAAGGGGGTGATGGAGCGCATGACCTGGCCGACCGAGACCTCGCCGATGGCGCAGCCGATGAACTGGGTGGTGCCGACCGGCGGGGTGTTGAGGCCGAGTGCGCAGTTGATCAGCATGACGATGCCGAACTGCACCGGGTCCATGCCGTACTGCATGGCAATCGGCAGGAAGATCGGCGTGCAGATCAGGATCGTGCTCGCCATGTCCATGAAGGTGCCGAGCAGGAACAGGATGATGTTGATCAGCAGGAAGATGACCAGCGGGTTGGTCGAGATGCCCGCCATCAGCTCGCCGGTGATCTCGGCCACTTGGTACAGCCCCATGATGTACTGGAACATCGTGGAGACGCCGATCAGCAGCAGGACCACGCCGGTCGTCTTGACCGTCTTGGCGGCCGCCGCCAGGAAATGGTCCCAGGTCAGCGTGCGGTAGACGAAGGTGGTGAGCAGCAGCGCGTAGATCACCGCGATGGAGGCGGACTCGGTGGCGGTGAAGACGCCGGACGTGATGCCGGCCAGGATGATCACGACGATGAGCAGGCCGGGCGCCGAGGCGGCGAAGGAGCGGCCCAGGATGGCCCAGCCGGGGAAGGTGCCGGCGGGGTAGCCGCGCTTGACCGCGACGTAGTAGGCCGCCCCCAGGTTGCAGACCATCAGCAGCAGGGCCGGGACGATGCCGGCGGCGATCAGCGCGCCGATGGAGGCTTTGCCGCCGGCGGCCAGCGCGTAGATGATCATGTTGTGGCTGGTCGGCATCAGCGCGCCGACGAGGGCGGCGTGGGTGGTGACGTTGACGGCGTAATCGGCGTGGTAGCCCTCGCGCTTCATCATCGGGATCATCACCGCACCCATGGCCGAGACGTCGGCGACGGGGGAGCCGGCGACGCCGCCGAACAGCGTGCAGGCGACGACGTTGGACATGCCGAGGCCGCCGCGGATGTGGCCGACCATGTTCTTGGCGGTGGCGACGATCTTGTCGGCGACGCCGCCGTGGAGCATCAGCTCGCCGGAGAAGACGAAGAAGGGGATGGCGAGGAAGGAGAAGACGTTCATGCCGGACATCATCTGCTGGAAGATGACGGCGACGGGGAGGCCCTCGTAGAGGATGGTGCAGAGCGCCGACAGGCCGATGGCGAAGGCGACCGGGATGCCCAGGACGAGGAAGCCGAAGAAGGTGACGGCGAGAATGGTCAGTTCCATGACGGCGCGACCTCCTCGCCGCGGATGATGGCGACGATGTGCTCGATGGAGAAGAGCACGATCAGGACGCCGGAGAGCACGAGCGGGATGTAGCGGACGGCTTCGGAGACGTGCAGGTTGGGAATGTAGTAGGAGGCGACGGAGGTGCCGAGCACCCAGCCGTTGTAGGCCATGCAGGCGCCGAAGACGCCGACGAGGGCGTAGATGACGATCTCGACCTTGCGGCGGATGGCGTCGGGGAGCATGACGAGGAAGGATTCCAGGCCGATGTGTCCGGCGTCGCGGACCCCGACGGCGGCGCCGATGAGGGTGACGTAGAGGACCAGCACGATGGCCAGGCTCTCCGCCCAGGTCGGCGAGTTGTTCAGCACGTAGCGGCCGAAGACCTGATAGAACACCACGCCCACGATGGCCATCAGGCCGACCATCGCCACGCACATCCCCGACCGCGCCAGCCGCGCGTTCACCCGCGTCAGCAGGCCCGCGCTCTGCGGGGGGCTGTGGTCCATTGCTTGCAGCTCGACATCCATGCCGCCGGCTCCCCTCAAAGGACGCGGCGCCGCCCTTCGGTCTGCCGAAGGGAAGCGCCGCGTTCGACTGTTCTTACTTCGTGTCCTGGATGCGCTTCACGAGGCCGTCCAGCTTCGGCGTGCTCGCGAACTGCTTGTAGACGGGAGCCATCGCGTCGATGAACTCCTGCTTGTTCGTGACCTCGACGATCTGGGCGCCGGCCTTCACGACCACGTCCTTGGACTTCTGCTCACGCTCGTCCCACAGCTTGCGCATGTAGGGGACGGAGTCCTTGGCGGCCTTGCGGATGGCGGCCTGGTCGTCCTTGGACAGGCGGTCCCACGAAACCTTCGAGAAGACCAGCACTTCCGGCGCCATCGCGTGCTCGGTCAGGGTGAAGTACTTGGCGGCCTCGAAGTGGCGCGAGGACTCGTAGGACGGGTAGTTGTTCTCCGCCGCGTCGACGATGCCGGTCTTCAGCGCCGTGTAGACCTCGCCGAAGGGCATCGGCGTGGCGTTGGCGCCCAGCGCCTGGATCATGGCGACGAACAGGTCGGACTGCTGGACGCGGATCTTGGCGCCCTTCATGTCGGCCAGCGTCTTGTAGGGCTTGGCGGCCGAATACATGCTGCGCGAGCCGCTGTCGTAGAAGGCCAGGCCGATCATGCCCTGGCTTTCCATGGCGGCGAGGATCTCGTCGCCGATCGGGCCGTCCAGAACGGCGCGCATGTGCTCGGTGGAGCGGAAGATGAAGGGCAGGGCCGTGACCATCGTCTCCGGGACGACGTTGTTCAGCGGTGCCACGTTGATGCGCATCATGTCGAGCCCGCCGATCTTCAGCTGCTCGATGGTGTCCTTCTCGGTGCCGAGCGCGCCGTTCGGGTAGACCTTCACGCCGAGCTTGCCGCCGGTCCGCTCCTTCAGGAGCTTGTCGACGTACTTGACGGCCTCGACGGTCGGGTAGTCGGCCGGGTGGATGTCCGCGGAGCGGAAGTCGCGGGCCACGACCGGGGTGGCGAGCAGGGTGCAGGCCGCGCAGGCGGCGAGAAGGGCGGCGCGGATACCGCGGGTCGAAAGATGCATAGCGTGTCCTCCTGGCGATTGTTCGGCAGCTTCAGGCTGGTTCTTTGGTTTGGACGGTTGGGTCCGGAAGCCGCCCGGCGCGTGTTCCCGCGCGCCGGGCAACGGGTGAAGGTCGGCGGGTGATCTCGTCAGGCGAGGAAGTCCTCGCGCGGGGGCGTGAAGATGTCGAGCAGGACGCCCGGCTCCAGCGCGACGACGCCGTGCAGGGCGTTGGACGGCACCATGTAGCCGTCGCCGGTGCCCAGCCGCCGGGTGACGCCCTCGATGGTGACGTCGAAGGCACCCTTTTCGACCACGGCGCACTGGACGTGCGGGTGGCGGTGCTGCGGTCCGATGGCGCCGGTCTCGAACTCGACGCGCACCATCATCATGGCGTCGTTGTGGCCGAGGATCTTGCGGCGCACCCCGGCGCCCAGGTCCTGCCACGCCACCGCCTCGTCGATCACGAAAACGTCCGTGCTCATCCTCGTCTTCCCCTTACAATCTTCGGCGGGCTCTGGTCGTTTGGCCCGTCAGCGGGCGAGCCAGCCGCCGTCCACCGGCAGGATCGTGCCGTGGACGTAATCGGACGCATCGGACGCCAGAAACACCGCGGGACCGCCCATGTCGGCGGGCTCGCTCCAGCGTCCGGCGGGGATGCGGGCCAGAATTTCGGCGTTGCGGCGCTCGTCGGCGCGCAGCGCGCTGGTGACGCTGGTCGCGACGTAGCCCGGCGCGATGGCGTTCACGTTGATGCCCTTGCCCGCCCATTCGTTGGCGAGCAGCCGGGTGATCCCGGCGATGCCGCTCTTCGACGCCGCGTAGGAGGGCACGCGGATGCCGCCCTGGAAGGACAGCATGGAGGCGATGTTGATGATCTTGCCCTTCCGCCCGTTCCCCAGCGCGTAGCGCCCGAAGGCCTGGCAGAGGAAGAAGACCGACTTCAGGTTCACGTCCAGGACGGCGTCCCAGTCGGCCTCGGTGAAGTCCAGCGGGTCGTCGCGGCGGATCAGCCCGGCGTTGTTGACCAGGATGTCCAGCCCGCCGAGCGTGCCGACCGCCTCCTCCATCACCGCGGGGATCGGGGCGATGCTGGACAGGTCGGCGGGGATCGCGGCGAAGCGGCGGCCCAGCCCCTCGACCAGCGCGCGCGTCTCGTCCGGCGCGGTGCGCCCGGCCACGGCGATGTCGGCGCCGGCCCGCGCCAGGGCGACCGCGATGGCCTGCCCGATGCCGCCGTTGGCGCCGGTGACCAGGGCGGTCCTGCCGGAGAGGTCGAAGGGGTTGGTCATGACGGGGTGCTTTCTGTCTTCGTCTTCGACGGGGTGTCCGGCTGCGCGCCGGAGAAGAAGAAGGGGTTGGCCCCCTGGGTGTTAGGTACGGACTCCAGCAGAGCGCCGAGATGGATCGTCATCAGCCGCTCCGCCTCGGCCGGGTCGCGCGCCGCGATGGCGTCGACGATGCCGCCGTGCTCGGCCAGCACATGCGGGATGCGGCCGGGCTCCGGCAGGGTCAGGCGGCGGTAGCGGTCCACCTGCATCTTCACCTGCTGGGCCATGTTCCACAGGCCGGGGAAGCCGGCGATCTCGGAAATCAGGCGATGGAATTCCTCGTCGGCCTCGTGGAAGCCGTCGAGATCGCCCGCCGCCATGGTCTCCTGCTGGAGCAGGATGTTGGCCCGCAGCGCTGCGATCTGGCTGCGCGCGGCACGGACGGCGGCGTAGCGGACCGCAGTGCATTCCAGCGAGGTGCGGATCACCACCGCTTCGGGCAGGGCATTGACCGGAATGCGGGAGACGAAGGTGCCGGACTGCGGGAAGATCTCGACCAGCCCGTCGTCGGCCAGCCGCAGCAGGGCCTCACGCACCGGGGTGCGGCTGACGCCGAAGGACTCCGCGACGTGCTTCTCCACGATGGGCTCGCCCGGCTTGCGCCGCATGGCCACGATGTCCCCGCGCAGCGACCGGTAGATCTCCGCGGTGGCCGTGGCGCGGGCGGACAGGCGCGGTTCCTTGACGGTTCCCAAGACGGTCTTGGGCGTCTTGCCGGGCACGGTCCCCGGAGCGGTTCCGGGTGGTTGGGCGTCCAGGGCGGGCCTGGAGGTCGAAGCCATTGCGATCCTCCCCATGCGCCGGCCCGTGCCCCCTCCGGGGCCGTTCCGTGCTGTTCCTTGAGGGAGAGCATATTAATATATCAGCGTGTCGCGCAAGCCGATTTTGAGGAAGGGGCGAACATTTTTTCAGAAAGGAGGGGAGGCGGTGATGCCGGAGGGTTCCGCCAGCGCGGGCGGCCCCGGCGGTTGAGCGTCGCAAGGGATTCACTGATGGTGCGTCTGATGGAGGGTGCGGCCTTCGCGCGCTCCGATGTTGCGGCAGGAGCCGGTGTGTGTTTGCGTGGCGTTCGCCCGGAGAATGCGAGGATATCCATGCCGCATGAGATGCACGAGGCCAATCGCAGGTCTTGGAACGCAGCGACTGTTGCGCACAACAGCCACAAAGGCGATCAGGCCAACTTCTTTCAGAAGGGCGGCAGCACGCTTTACGATGAAGAATTGACTTTGCTCGGCGACATTGCGGGCATGGATCTCCTGCACCTTCAGTGCAACGCCGGGCAGGACAGCTTGAGCCTCGCGAATCTTGGCGCCAGGGTGACAGGCGTCGACATCTCCGACGAGGCCATCGATTTCGCCTCCCGGCTTTCCAATGAAAGCGGCATTCCAGCCCGCTTCGAGCGCGAGGACCTGTTCGAATGGTTCGAGCAGGCGGCCAGGGACGGGCGGACCTTCGATCGCGTCTTCTCCTCCTATGGAGCCATCTGCTGGTTGTCGAACATCGACACGTGGGCGCGGGGCATCTCTTCGGTGCTCAGGCCGGGAGGGAAATTCGTCCTTGTGGAATTCCATCCCTACGCCATGGTTTTCAATGAGCAATGGCAGCCGCACTACGATTACTTCAGAACCGAACCCATCAGGGAGACCGGGGTGGGCGATTACGTGGCGGAGTCGCGCGACGGCTTGGCTCTTGAAGGTTATCAGGCCGGAATTGAGAACTTCGTCAACCCGCACCCTTGTTTCGAGTTCTACTGGGGAGTCGGCGACGTGGTGTCGTCGCTCATCCGTGCCGGACTGACTCTCGACCGGTTGGTCGAGTATCCCTATTCGAACGGCTGGCGCGGCTTCGAGAGCATGCGTGCGCTTGACGGAAAGCGCTGGGGGCCGCCGGAGACGATGCCCAGCATCCCTCTCATGTATGGTGTCGCTGCAGGCAAATGATTGGGGCGACCGCCGCTTCGGAGCGGAGTCGGTTTCCTGGCCGCCATGGAAAAGCGATTTCTGAAGGATCGCCGCGTGGATGCGCCATCATACGGTTGCCGTGCCGGACGCCGGTGGCGCAGAAGGCCAGCCGGACGCCACGTCCGATCGGGCGTCCCACCTTCTGCGCGGCGGCGGGCCGGACCCGGTGCGGCGACAGTTGAGGGTTGCTGAGGCTCCCAGACCCGGCCGGCGGGACCGGGGAGGACAGCCGTGCCCCCCCTCTTCCACGACGCTCCGCATGAGGACTTTCGCACTTGGCCCGTCGCTGACATCCTCTATGGCGGGGTCGGTGTCGTTGAAACCTTGCCACTCTTGCCACTCGTCGATCCGGCACGCATCGCGCTCAGCGGCTGGAGCCCGGGCGAGCTGCGCAGCTTATCGCCTGCCCCACCCTGATCACCCAGGTGGAGAGCGACGCCCTGTCGGCCGGCGCGGGCGCCGCCTTCGACGCGCTCACCGGCCCGAAGGCGCCGACCCGCCGCACAGCCGTTCCGTCAGTGATTGTCGCGCGGGATGCCCATCGTCTGGGCGACGCGCTGGTACTTGACGGCGGGTTTCAGCACCATGCCCTCGTCGAGCTGGTCGACGATGCCGCGCTGGATCTCCTGCCAGGGGGTCTGCGACGGCGGGATGGGGTAGCCGCCCGCGGCCTCCAGAGCGGCGCGGCGGTCGGCCAGCTCGCCCTCCGAAATCAGGATGTCGGCGCTGCCGCGGCGCAGGTCGATGCGCACCCGGTCGCCGCTGCGCAGCAGGGCCAGCCCGCCGCCCGCCGCCGCTTCCGGGGATGCGTTGAGGATGGAGGGCGACCCCGAGGTGCCAGACTGGCGGCCGTCGCCGATGCAGGGAAGGGAATGGACGCCCTGTTTGATCAGCGTGGCGGGGGGCCGCATGTTCACCACCTCCGCCGCCCCCGGATAGCCGATGGGGCCGGTGCCGCGGATGACCAGGATGGTGTAGGCGTCGATGCCCAGGCCGGGGTCGTCGATGCGGTGATGGTAGTCCTCCGGCCCGTCGAAGACGACGACCTTGCCCTCGAACGCCTCCGGGTCCCGGGGGTTGGACAGGTAGCGTTCGCGGAACTCGTCGGAGATGACGCTGGTCTTCATGATGGCGGCGTTGAACAGGTTGCCGCGCAGCACCACGAACCCGGCGTTGATCTTCAGCGGCTCGTCGATGGGATGGATCACCCGGGTGTCGAGAATCTCCGTATTGCGGCAATTCTCGCCGATGGTCCGGCCGTTGACGGTGGGCGCCCCCTCGCGGATCAGCCCCTTGCCCATCAGCTGGGCAACGACCGCGGGCACGCCGCCGGCGCGGTGGAAGTCCTCGCCCAGATACTCGCCGGCCGGCTGGAGGTTGACCAGCAGCGGCACGTCGTGCCCGTGGGTCTGCCAGTCCTCCACCGTCAGCGGCACGCCGATGTGCTTGGCGATGGCGTTGATGTGGATCGGGGCGTTGGTCGAGCCGCCGATGGCGGAGTTGACGACGATGGCGTTGAGGAAGGAGTCGCGGGTCAGGATGTCGGACGGCTTGAGGTCCTCGCGGACCATCTCCACGATCCGCTTGCCGGTCTCGTAGGCGGCCTGCTGGCGCTCGCGGTAGGGGGCGGGGATGGCTGCGGAGCCGGGGAGCTGCATGCCCAGCACCTCGGCCAGCGAATTCATCGTGGAGGCCGTGCCCATCGTGTTGCAGTAGCCGGTCGAGGGGGCCGACGACGCCACCAGCTCGATGAAGCCCTGATAGTCGATCTCGCCGGCCGCCATCATCTGGCGGGATGGTGCCGGAGCCGGTGCGCTCGCCGCGGAACCAGCCGTTCAGCATCGGGCCGACCGACAGGGCGATGGCCGGGATGTTCACGGTCGCCGCGGCCATCAGGCAGGCGGGGGTGGTCTTGTCGCAGCCGATGGTCAGCACCACCCCGTCGAGCGGGTAGCCGTGCAGCACCTCGACGAGGCCGAGATAGGCGAGGTTGCGGTCGAGCGAGGCGGTCGGCCGCTTGCCGGTCTCCTGGATCGGGTGGACGGGGAACTCGATGGCGATGCCGCCGGCGGTGCGGATGCCCTCGCGCAGGCGTTCGGCCAGGACCAGATGGTGCCGGTTGCAGGGGCTGAGGTCGGAGCCGGTCTGGGCGATGCCGATGATCGGGGCGCCCGATTGCAGCTCCTCCCGCGTCAGTCCGAAGTTCAGGTAGCGCTCCAGATAGAGCGCGGTCATGTCGGGGTTGTCGGGGTTGTCGAACCACGCGCGCGACCGCAGCCGCCGGCCGGAGCCGATTTCCGGGTGCTGGGGAGAGGGCTTCGTATCGGACATGTCGGCACCAATTCGGGTTGGGGGCGCGGACCGGGGTCGGCCGGCGCCGGGGTCGTTCGGAGCCTCGTTCGGGGCGTCGTTGGGAGTCGGCCGGGCGACGTGCCCGGCGCTTTACCAGTGGAAGGCGTCGGTGGTGCGCCAGCGCCCGACCAGACAGGCGTCGGCCACCAGTTGCAGCGGACGGGCGTCGACGTCGCCGGCCGCGTCCGCGATCAGATGGTGGAAGCGTCGGTAGATGCCCTGGTACTCGGCGTCGGGCTCGGCCAGCACGGGCACGCCGTCCACACTCAGCCGCGTGCCGCCATGGGTCAGGTCGAGCCGCCCACCCTCCGCCCCGATGCCGTCCGTTTCGATGGCGATGGTCCAGGTCTGCTCGCCCTCCTGGAGGAAGTCGAAGGCGGCCGTCACTATCCCGACGGCGGAGCCCGCAGCCCCCTCCATCCTCAGGGTGGCGGCGATGGGCGTGTCGCGGTTGGCGGGGACCCGCAGCTCGGCGTCGCGGACGACGACGGGGGCCGGCAGGATCTCGGTCAGGATCGACAGGGCGTTGATGCCCGGATCGAAGACGCCGAAGCCCCTCGCCGCGAAGATCCAATCCTGGCCCGGATGCCAGCGTCGCACGTCCTCCTTCCAGGTGATGGCGGCGTGGCGGACGGTGGCGCCGGCCAGCCGCCGCCGCGTCTCCTCGACCGCCGCGTTGAAGCGGGAATGCCACGCGGCGAACAGCGTGCGCTTGGCGCCCTCCGCCGCGTCGAGCAGCAGGCGCAGCTCCGTCAGGGTGGCGGCCGGCGGCTTCTCGATCAGGACATGTTTGCCGGCGCGCAGCGCCTCCACCGTCAGGGCATGGCGGACGGCGGGCGGCGTGCAGATCGCCACGGCGTCGAGGCCGGGCAGGGCGGCCAGCATCTCCGCCTGGCTGCGGAAGACCGGCACGTCGCCGAGCCCAATCTCCTCCATGGAGGCGCCGTGCGGGCTGACCACCGCGGCGAGGCGGAACAGGCCGGTGGCGGTGATGGCCGGGACATGCTGGTCGCGGGCGATCTTGCCGAAGCCGACGATGCCGAGCGTGAGCGGGGCGGGACGGGTCATGACGGTCCTCACGCCTTGTTCTTGTTGTAGACGTCGATGGTCACGGCGGCGAGCAGCACCATCCCCTTGATGACCTGCTGCCAGTCGATGCCGATGCCCAGGATCGACATGCCGTTGTTCATCACGCCCATGATGAAGGCGCCGATCACCGCACCGGTCACCCGGCCCACCCCGCCCGACGCCGAGGCGCCGCCGATGAAGCAGGCGGCGATCACGTCCAGCTCGAACGAGACGCCGGCCTTCGGCGTGGCGGTGTTCAGGCGCGCGGCGAAGATCAGCCCGGCCAGCGCCGCCAGCACCCCCATGTTGACGAAGGTGTAGAAGCTGAGACGCCGCGTGTCGATGCCGGACAGCTTGGCCGCCTTCTCGTTGCCGCCCAGCGCGTAGACGCGCCGACCCACCGTGGTGTTGCGGGTGACGAAGCTGTAGAGCGCGATCAGCACGCTCATGATGATCAGCACGTTGGGCAGGCCGCGGTAGGAGGCCATCAGCTGCCCGACATAGAGCAGGACGGCGGCCAGCGCGACGTTCTTCGCCACGAACAGCGGCAGCGGCTCCTGCTCGATGGCGACGCTCTGCCGGCGCAGGCGTGCCATGGTGTTCATCACCACCAGCGCGGTGGCGACCGCCCCGCAGAGCAGCAGGCTGGTGAGGTGGAACCTGCCCATGTTGAAGGCGTCGAGCGCCAGGAAATCCGGGATGAAGCCGGAGCTGAGGCGCTGGAACTCCACCGGGAAGGGACCGACCGACTGGCCGGCCAGCAGGATCAGGCACAGGCCGCGGAAGACCAGCATGCCGGCCAGCGTCACGATGAAGGAGGGGATGCGAAGATAGGCGACCCAGAAGCCCTGCACCGCCCCGATCGCCGCCCCGGCCAGCAGGCACAGCAGCGTCGTGGTGACGAAGTCCAGGTGGAGCCGCACCATCAGCGTCGCCGCCAGCGCGCCGATGAGGGCGACGACCGAGCCCACCGACAGGTCGATGTGCCCGGCGACGATCACCAGCAGCATGCCCAGCGCCATGATGACGATGTAGCTGTTCTGCAGCACGAGGTTGGTCAGGTTCAGCGGCTGCAGCAGCGTGCCGTCGGTCATGTACTGGAAGAACAGGACGATCGCGACCAGCGACAGCAGCATCCCGTACTCGCGCATGTGCGCCTTCACGAACCGTCCCATGGACACCCGCGGGCCGCGCGCCGGAAGGTTGAGTTCGGCACTCATGGCAGAGCCTCCCCGGACATCAGCGTCTCGCCGGAGCGCATGATCGCCCGCATGATTTTCTCCTGGCTGGCCTCCGCCGCCGGCATCTCGGCGACCATTTCGCCGGCGTTCATCACGTAGATGCGGTCGGCGACGCCCAGCAGCTCCGGCATCTCCGAGGAGATCAGGACGACGCCCCGGCCCTCGGCGACCAGCTGGTTGATGATGGTGTAGATCTCGTACTTGGCGCCGACGTCGATGCCGCGGGTCGGCTCGTCGAGAATCAGCACCTGCGGGTCGGCGAACAGCCACTTGCTGAGCACGACCTTCTGCTGGTTGCCGCCCGACAGGTTGACCGTCTCCTGGAACACGCCGGCGCAGCGGATGCGCAGCCGGCGCCGGAACTGCTCCGCCACCTGGATCTCGCGCTCATGGTCGATGACCCAGCGTTTCGCCACCCCTTTGAGGTTCGCCAGCGTGACGTTGTGGCGGATGTCGTTGTCGAGCACGAGGCCGAGATGCTTGCGGTCCTCCGTCGCGTAGGCGAGGCCGTTCGCCATGGCCCGGCTGATGGTGGAGACGTCGATCTCCCGCCCGCCGAGGAAGGCCTGCCCGCGGATGTTGCGGCCGTAAGAGCGGCCGAACAGGCTCATCGCGAACTCGGTGCGACCGGCGCCCATCAGCCCGGCGATGCCCACCACCTCGCCGCGGCGGACGGTCAGGTTGACGTCGCGGACGACGCGCCGGCCGGGATGGGCCGGGTGGTCGGCGCTCCAGCCCTTGACCTCGAACAGCACCTCGCCGGGCACGGTGGTCCGCCTGGGGTAGCGGTCCGACAGCGCGCGCCCGACCATGCCGCGGATGATGCGGTCCTGGCTGACCACGGCCTCGCGGCAGTCCAGCGTCTCCACCGTCGTGCCGTCGCGCAGGATGGTCACCCGGTCGGCGACCTTGGCGATCTCGTTCAGCTTGTGCGAGATGAGGATGGAGGCGATGCCGCGCGCCTTGAACTGCAGCAGCAATTCCAGCAGGGCGTCGCTGTCGCTCTCGTTCAGGCTGGCGGTCGGCTCGTCCAGGATCAGCAGCTTGACCTCCTTGGACAGCGCCTTGGCGATCTCCACGAGCTGCTGCTTGCCGACGCCGATGTCGGTGATCAGGGTTTCCGGCGGGTCGTGCAGCCCGACCAGGCGCAGCAGCTCCCGCGCCCGCAGGGTGGCGGCGTCCCAGTCGATCACCCCCCGTTTCGCCTGCTCGTTGCCGAGGAAGAGGTTCTCGGTGATCGACAGCAGCGGGACGAGCGCCAGCTCCTGGTGGATGATGATGATGCCCAGCCGCTCGCTGTCGGCGATGCCGCGGAAGGCCTGCGGTTGGCCGCGGAAGCGGATTTCGCCGTCGAAGCTGCCTTGCGGGTAGACCCCGCTCAGCACCTTCATCAGCGTCGATTTGCCGGCGCCGTTCTCGCCGATCAGCGCGTGGATCTCGCCCTCGCGGACCGACAGGTTGACGTTGTCGAGCGCCTTCACGCCGGGAAAGGTCTTGGTGATGCCGCTCATCTCCAGGATCGGCATCGCCAGACTGGACCGCTCCAGGATGGAGTCCATGAACACCTCCGAGGAACCTGCGATCGCCCGAGCACACCTCAGGCCGGCGGCGGGGCGCTCGCATTTTCAATCCCCTCTCCCCCCTGGGGAGAGGGTTAGGGTGAGGGGGTTGCGCTTTTGCCGGACGCACCGTCACGCGCATCCCCCTCACCGGCCCTCCGGGCCACCCTCTCCCCGCTTTCGGCGGACCGAAGGTCCGCCTGTCGCGGCAGCGCAAACGAAGTTTGCGCGTGAGCGGAGGGGAGAGGGCTATGAAAGCCGCATGGCGTCCGCCCCGCGCCGCCGCGTCATTTGAACTGCGCTTCGGTGTAGTAGCCGCTGCCGACCAGCGTGCTCTTCCAGTTGGACGCGTCCACGCTGACCGGCTTCAGCAGGTAGGCCGGGACGACCTTCTTGCCGTTGTCGTAGGTCTTGGTGTCGTTGACCGGGGGCGTGCCGCCGCCCAGCACCGCGTCGACCATCTCCACCGTGATCCGGGCCAGTTCGCGGGTGTCTTTGAAGACGGTGGCGCGCTGCTCGCCCGCCAGGATCGACTTGATCGAGGGCACCTCGGCGTCCTGCCCGGTCACCACCGGCATCGGCTGCGACGGCGAGCCGTAGCCGACCCCCTTCAACGAGGAGATGATGCCGATGCTGATCCCGTCGTAGGGCGACAGCACGGCGTCGACGCGGCGGTTGCCGTAGAAGGCGCTCAGCAGGTTGTCCATGCGGGCCTGGGCGGTGGCGCCATCCCAGCGCAGGGTGGACACCTTATCCATCCCCACCTGACCGCTGCCCACCTTCAGCTTGCCGCTGTCGATGTAAGGCTGCAGCACCGACATGGCGCCGTTGTAAAAGAAGTAGGCGTTGTTGTCGTCGGGGGAGCCGCCGAACAGCTCGATGTTGAAGGGACCCTTGCCGTCCTTCAGGCCCAGCGCGTCGACGATGTAGCTGCCCTGGAGCACGCCGACCTGGAAATTGTCGAAGGTCGCGTAATAGTCCACGTTCTCCGACCCGCGGATCAGCCGGTCGTAGGCGATGACCTTGACCCCGCGGTCCTTGGCCTGCTGAAGCACGTCGGTCAGCGTCGTGCCGTCGATGGCGGCGATCACCAGGACCTTGCTGTTCTTGGCAACCATCGTCTCGATCTGGGCGAGCTGGTTGGGGATGTCGTCCTCGGCGTATTGCAGGTCGGTCTTGTAGCCCTTGGCCTGGAACTGCTTGACCATGTTGTTGCCGTCGTCGATCCAGCGGGCCGAGGACTTGGTGGGCATCGCGATGCCGACGGTGGGCTTGTCCTGCGCCAGGGTCGGCGTGGCGGCAACGGTGAGGGCCAGCACGCCGACGGCCATCCCGGCCAGTGTGGTCGTGAACGAAGAAGACATGGGCCGATTTCCTCCCCCTTCTGCGGCACCGGGTTGGCCACACCCGCGGCTCTTGAACGGGTGTCGGGTGGCGCAATGTTTGTAAGGCTAGCAATCGGCCGAAAAACCATAACTGTCAAATACGATTATTGGCGGAATCCATACACATTTCGATATCACTTGAAGAGCCCGGCTGCGGCGTTTCCAGCGCGCGTCGCATCTTGGCGTCGGACGCCGCGCGCAGAGCGGCCAGGGCGGTGCGGGCGCCCGGCGACAGCGGGCGGTCCTTCAGCCAGAAAATGCCGTAGGGCTCGACGCTGAAGCGCTTGTGGAAGGGCACGATGGTGCAGCTGCCGGTGGGGGAGAACACCTGGGCGAGCGCGCGGGCGAAGACGGTGACCGAATCGTTCTCGACCACCATCGCCAGCGAGATGACCGGGGAGGCGCTTTCGATCACCTTGCGCGGCGGCGGAACCCCCTCGGCGCGGAACAGCGCCTCCACCCGGCTGCGCAGCAGGCTGCCCAGGGGCTGGAGAATCCAGGTGGCGTCCACCAGATCGGCGGCGGTCAGCGGGCGGCCGAGCCGCAGCAGCGGGTGGCCGTCGCGGCAGACGAAGCACAGCTCCTCGCTGCTGATCTCCTGATAGTCGAAGCACGCGGCGTCGACATGGTCGGGCAGGCGGCCGATCGCGAAATCCATCACGCCCTGTTGCACCCGCTCGGCCAGCACGTCGCTGGTCTCCACCGCCACGGCGATCTTCAGGTCGGGATGGTCGCGGGTCAGCGTGGTGATCACCGGCACCACCAACTCCACCGCCGGGGCCATCACCGTGCCGATGGAGACGCTGCCGCTGTGGCCGGCCAGCAGGTCGTTCAGCTCCTCCCCCGCCTCCTGCAGGCCGCTGAGGATCGCCCGCGCGTGGCGGATCATCAGGCCGCCGTACCAGTTCGGCTCAACGCCGCGGCCATGGCGCTCGAACAGGGTGACGCCCAGCGACTCCTCAAGGTCGCCCAGCAGCTTCGAGGCGGCGGGCTGCGACATGGTCAGGCTGGCGGCGGCGCGGTGCAGGTTGCGGTGCTCGTCCAGGGCGACGAACAGCTGGAGATGGCGCAGCTTCAGCCGGGCCTTGAGGAACCAGTTGGCCGGGAAACGGTGCGGGGTCACGGGCGGGGGCCTCCGGTCTGGCGACGCCGCCGGCATACGAAATCTCGTATCGCCGACGCCGATATTCGTATTGGACGATTATCAGAACGCTCTCTAATGTTGGCGTGGTCAACAAAATTCAGAACGGGACCGCGAGGGGGAGGCGAGACGGCATGCCGCAGGAGGTTCGTTGCGTCTGGCCCGCCCGGGCGCTCCTGGGCGAAGGCCCGCTGTGGGCGCCGGGGCAGGGCGCCGTCTTCTTCGTCGACATCCACGGATCGCGGATCCTGCGCTACGGGCTCGACGACGGGTCCCAAGCGGACTGGGCGCTGGAGGACGCCGCCTGCTGGCTGGTGGAGTGCGCCGATGGCGACGGCTTTATCGCCGGGCTGCGCTCGCGCCGGGTGGTCCGCTTGCGGTTGGAACCGGGTCGCGTGGTGATCGCCGCAGAACTGGCGCGGATCGACCCCGACCGGCCGGGCAACCGGCTGAACGACGCCAAGGCCGACGCGCAGGGGCGCCTGTGGATCGGCAGCATGGACGACGGAGAGAAGACGCCGTCCGGCGCCTTCCACCGGCTCGACCCCGACGGTTCGATCGCGCGTGTGGACGAGGGCTACACCGTCGCCAACGGCCCGGCCCTGTCCCCGGACGGGCGGACACTCTACCACACCGACAGCGCGGCGCGGACGATCCACGCCTTCGATGTCGACGACGCGGGGCGGCTGTCCGGCAAGCGCGTCCACATCCGCTTCGCCGAGGCCGACGGCTATCCCGACGGCATGACCTGCGACGCCGAGGGCGGCCTGTGGGTCGCCCATTGGGACGGCGGGCGGGTCAGCCGCTTCCGGCCCGATGGCACGCTGGACCGAGCGATCGCGCTGCCGGTGTCGCGGGTCACCTCCTGTGTCTTCGCCGGCCCCGCCCTCGACCGGCTGTTCGTGACCACCGCGGCGCACGGCATCGGCCGCGACGGCCGCCCCGACGAACCGCTGGCCGGCGCGCTGTTCGAGTGCGATCCCGGTGGCGTACGCGGCCTGCCGCCCGGCCGCTTCGGGCGCCCGCCGGGCTGACCGGCTCCTCCGCAAACCGATCCGGCCCGCAAATCACCCGACAGAAGGACTCCAACGGCCATGGCCTCCAGCGCCCGCCCCTACCGGGGAGTGTTCCCCGTCGTTCCCACCATCTTCACCGAGACGGGGGACCTCGACCTCGCCGGGCAGACGCGCTGCGTCGATTTCATGATCGACGCCGGCTCCGACGGCCTGTGCATCCTCGCCAACTTCTCCGAGCAGTTCGTGCTGACCGACGCCGAGCGCGACGTGCTGATGGAGACCATCCTCGGCCACGTCGCCGGGCGGGTGCCGGTCATCGTCACCACCACCCATTTCAGCACCGCCGCCTGCGCCGCGCGCAGCCGCCGCGCCCAGGAGCTGGGGGCCGCCATGGTGATGGTCATGCCGCCCTACCACGGCGCCACCATCCGCGTGCCCGAGGCGGGCATCGTCGCGTTCTTCCAGCGGGTGTCCGACGCCATCGACATCCCGATCATGATCCAGGACGCCCCGGTCAGCGGCACCGCGCTGTCGGCGGAGCTGCTGGCCCGCATGGCGCGGGAGATCGCCAACGTCGCCTACTTCAAGGTCGAGGTGCCTCAGGCCGCCGCCAAGCTGCGCCGGCTGATCGAGCTGGGCGGCGACGCCATCGAAGGGCCGTGGGACGGCGAGGAGGCCATCACCCTGCTGGCCGACCTCGACGCCGGGGCCACCGGCGCCATGACGGGCGGCGGCTATCCCGACGGCATCCGCCAGATCATCGACCCGTTCCTGGCCGGCGACCGCGAGGCGGCGGTGGCGGCCTACGGGCGCTGGCTGCCGCTGATCAACCACGAGAACCGGCAATGCGGCCTCGCCACCGCCAAGATCCTGATGAAGGAGGGCGGCATCATCGCCTGCGACGCCGTGCGCCACCCGCTGGCGGACCCGCACCCGGCCAGCCGCGCCGGCCTGCTCGACGCCGCCCGCCGCCTCGACCCGCTGGTCCTGCGCTGGGCGCGCTGAGGACGGCGCCACCCCTCGCCAAACCGGGAGACCCATGATGACCATCACCGGCGAGATGCTGATCGGCGCCGAATGCCACCGCGGCTCCGACGGCGCGTTCCGCGCCGTCGATCCCGCCACCGGCGCGGAGCTGGAGCCGGTCTTCGGCGGCGGCGGGGCGGCGGAGGTCGAACGCGCCTGCGCGCTGGCCTGGGCCGCCTTCGACGCCTTCCGCGAGACCGGGCTGGAGGCGCGGGCCGCCTTGCTGGAGACCATCGCCGCGAACATCCTCGACCTCGGCGACGATCTGATCCTCCGCGCCATGGCCGAGAGCGGCCTGCCGCGCCCCCGGCTGGAGGGAGAGCGCGGGCGCACCGTCGGCCAGCTCCGCCTATTCGCCGCGGTGGTGCGGGAGGGGAGCTGGATCGGCGCGCGCATCGACCCGGCCCAGCCGGAGCGCAAGCCGTTGCCGCGTCCCGACGTCCGGCAGCGCCACATCCCGCTCGGCCCGGTCGCGGTGTTCGGCGCGTCGAATTTTCCGCTGGCCTTCTCGGTGGCCGGGGGCGACACCGCGTCGGCGCTGGCCGCCGGCTGCCCTGTGGTGGTCAAGGGCCACTCCGCCCATCCCGGCACGTCGGAGCTGGTCGGCCGGGCCATCCAGGCGGCGGTGGCCTCCTGCGGATTGCCCGAGGGCGTCTTCTCGCTGCTGTTCGGCGTCGGCAACCCCATCGGAACGGCGCTGGTTTCCGACCCGCGCATCAAGGCGGTGGGCTTCACCGGCTCGCGCGGCGGCGGCTTGGCTTTGATGGAAGCGGCGGCCCGCCGGCCCGAACCGATCCCGGTCTATGCGGAGATGAGCAGCATCAACCCGGTCTTCCTGATGCCGGCGGCGCTCGCCGCGCGGGCGGAGGCGCTGGGCAAGGGCTTCGTGGCCTCGCTGACCATGGGCGCCGGCCAGTTCTGCACCAACCCCGGCATCCTGCTGGGCGTCGACGGGCCGGACCTCGACCGCTTCCTGGCCACCGCGGTGGATGCGCTGGGCGGCAGCGCCGCCTCGACCATGCTGACCCCGGCCATCCAGGCCGCCTACGATTCGGGGGTGGCGCGGCTGTCCGGCAGCGCCGCCGTGGCGACGCTCGCCCGCGGGCTGGCCTGTTCCGGCCCCAACCAGGCGCAAGCGGCTTTGTTCGGCACGACGGCCGACGCCTTTCTCGCCGACCCGGCTCTGCAGGACGAGGTGTTCGGGGCGGCGTCGCTGCTGATCCGTTGCCCGGACGTCGCGGCGATGCGGACCGTCGCCGAGCGGCTGGAGGGCCAGCTCACCGCGACCGTGCAGATGGAGCCGGCGGACGGCGCCGCCGTGGCCGCGCTGCTGCCCACGCTGGAGCGCAAGGCGGGCCGCATTCTGGCCAATGGCTGGCCGACCGGGGTGGAGGTCTGCCACGCCATGGTGCATGGCGGGCCCTTCCCGGCGACCTCGGACAGCCGGACCACCTCGGTCGGCACCTTGGCGATCCGGCGCTTTCTGCGCCCGGTCTGCTACCAGGACATTCCCGCCGCCCTGCTGCCGGAGGCGCTGCGCGACGGCAACCCGCTCGGCCTGTGGCGGCGGATTGACGGCGTGCCGGGACAGGAGTGAGGGAAGGACCGGCAACGCTTTGCCCGCACCGGGCGATCATGCCGGTTTCGGTATCGCTTCGGTCGATAATCGTATTGGACAGATATGGTTTTCGACGCCTAATGTTGGCTCAACGAACAGATGCGAGCGGGCACAGGCGGGTCGCCGGGGCTGCCCGGATCGATGACAAGACACCCAGGGGAGTGAAACGGTATGTCCAGGACATGGCTGATCTCCGCCGCTGCCGCCGCGGCCTTGTTGATCGGGCTCGGCGGTGCGCAGGCCGCCGACAAGAAGCTGGTGGTCGGCTTCTCGCAGATCGGCTCGGAATCGGGCTGGCGCGCCGCCGAGACCAAGACCGCCAAGACGGAGGCGGAGAAGCGCGGGATCGACCTGAAGATCTCCGACGCCCAGCAGAAGCAGGAGAACCAGATCAAGGCCGTGCGCTCCTTCGTCGCCCAGGGCGTGGACGCCATCTTCATCGCCCCCGTGGTGGCGACCGGCTGGGATTCGGTGCTGAAGGAGGCCAAGGAGGCGAAGATCCCCGTCGTCCTGCTCGACCGCCAGATCGAGACCAGGGACCCCGGCCTCTACATGACCGCCGTCACCTCCGACACGGTGCTTGAGGGCCGGGTCGCCGGCGAGTGGCTGGCCAAGCAGACCGGCGGCACCTGCAACGTGGTCGAACTGCAGGGCACCGTCGGCTCCTCCCCCGCCATCAACCGCAAGAAGGGCTTCGACGAGGTCGTCGCCAAGAATCCCGGCATGAAGATCATCCGCACCCAGTCCGGTGACTTCACCCGCGCCAAGGGCAAGGAGGTGATGGAGAGCTTCATCAAGGCGGAGAACGGCGGCAAGGGCATCTGCGCGGTCTACGCCCACAACGACGACATGGCGGTCGGCGCCATCCAGGCGATCAAGGAGGCCGGCTTGAAGCCGGGCAAGGACATCCTGGTCGTGTCCATCGACGGCGTGCCCGACATCTTCAAGGCGATGGCCGACGGCGAGGCGAACGCGACCGTGGAGCTGACGCCGAACATGGCCGGTCCGGCCTTCGACGCGCTGATCGCCTTCAAGAAGGACGGCAAGGCGCCGCCGAAGTGGATCCAGACGGAATCGGCGCTGTTCACCCCCGACACCGCCAAGGCCGAGTACGAACGCCGCAAGGACGCCTACTGACCCGGCCGTCCCACGGCACCGCCGGCGAGGCCCCCCGCATGACGGACCCCACCCCCACCGCGTCCCCGCCGCTGCTGGCGATCCGCGGCCTGTCCAAGGCCTTCCTGGGCGTCCAGGCGCTCGACGGCGTGGATTTCACCGTGCGCCACGGCGAGATCCATGCGCTGCTCGGCGAAAACGGCGCCGGCAAGTCGACGCTGATCAAGACGCTGACCGGCGTCTACCAGCGCGACGCCGGCACCGTAACGCTGGAGGGGCGGGCGATCGCCCCCCGCGGCGTGGAGGAGGCGCAGCGCCTGCACATCGGCACCGTCTACCAGGAGGTGAACCTGCTGCCGAACCTGTCGGTGGTGGAGAACCTGTTCCTCGGCCGGCAGCCCATGCGCTTCGGTCTGGTCGACCGCGGCGCCATGCGGCGGCGGGCGCGGGCGGTGCTGATCCCCTACGGCCTGTCCCTCGACGTGACGGCGCCGCTCGGCCGCTTCTCGGTGGCGACGCAGCAGATCGTCGCCATCGCCCGCGCGGTGGACATGTCGGCCAAGGTGCTGATCCTCGACGAGCCGACCGCCAGCCTGGACGCGCAGGAGGTGGCGGTCCTCTTCAAGGTGATGCGGACCCTGCGCTCGCGCGGGATCGGCATCGTCTTCGTCACCCATTTCCTCGATCAGGTCTATGCGCTGTGCGACCGCATCACCGTGCTGCGCAACGGCCGCCTGGTCGGGGAGCGGCGCACCGCCGAGCTGCCGCGCCTCGACCTCGTCGCCATGATGCTGGGGCGGGAGCTGGAGGCGGCGGCCCACCGCATCGCCCCGCCGGACGATGAGGGGGATGAGGACGCCCGGCCGCCGCTGGTCCGCTTCCGCGGCTACGGCAAGGCGCGCAGCGTCGAGCCCTTCGACCTCGCCATCCGCCCCGGCGAAGTGGTGGGGCTCGCCGGGCTGCTCGGCTCCGGCCGGACGGAGACGGCGCGGCTGGTCTTCGGCATGGACCGCGCCGACCGGGGCGAGGTGGCGGTGGACGGCCAAGCGGTGCGGCTGCGCGGGCCGCGCGACGCCATCCGGCTCGGCTTCGGCTTCTGCCCGGAGGACCGCAAGAAGGAGGGCATCGTCGGCGCGCTGTCGGTGCGCGAGAACATCATCCTGGCGCTCCAGGCGCGGCAGGGCTGGCTGAGGCCGATCCCGCGCCGCCGTCAGGAGGAGATCGCCGACCGCTTCATCCGGCTGCTCGACATCCGCACGCCGCACGCGGAGCAGCCGATCCAGCTCCTGTCCGGCGGCAACCAGCAGAAGGCGCTGCTGGCCCGCTGGCTGGCGACCGAGCCGCGCCTGCTGATCCTCGACGAGCCGACGCGCGGCATCGACGTGGGCGCCCACGCCGAGATCATCCGCCTGATCGAGCGGCTATGCGCCGACGGCATGGCCCTTCTGGTCGTCTCGTCCGAGCTGGAGGAGATCGTCGCCTACAGCCGCCGCGTCGTCGTGCTGCGCGACCGCCGCCATGTCGCGGAGCTGAGGGGAGGGGAGGTCGCCGTGGACCGCATCGTCGCCGCCATCGCGTCGGAACCGGCCGTGGCCGGGGAGCCGCGCCCATGACGCGGCCGGCCCCCGGCCCGTCGCGCAACCTGCCGCAATACGGCGCGCTGGCCGCCGTGCTGCTGGCCAACTGGCTGCTCTTCCCCGATTTCTTTTCCATCCGGCTGCAGGACGGCCGGCTGTTCGGCAGCCTGATCGACGTGCTGAACCGCGGCGCCCCGGTGGCGCTGCTCGCCATCGGCATGACCATGGTCATCGCCACCCGCGGCGTCGACCTGTCGGTGGGCGCGGTGATGGCGATCTCCGGCGCGGTCGCCGCCACCCTGACCCAAGCGGGCTGGGGGCTCGCCCCGGTGCTGGCGGCATCGCTGGCGGCCGGCCTGCTCTGCGGCCTGTGGAACGGGCTTCTGGTGGCGGTCCTGCGCATCCAGCCGATCGTTGCCACCCTGATCCTGATGGTCGCCGGCCGCGGCATCGCCCAACTGGTCACCGAGGGGCAGATCGTCACCTTCACCAGCCCCGGCCTCGCCTTCATCGGCAGCGGGTCCTTCCTGACGGTGCCGATGCCGGTGGTCATCACCGCCGTCCTGCTGGGGGTGACCGCGCTGCTGGTCCGGATGACCGCGCTGGGGCTGATGATCGAGGCGGTCGGGGTCAACCGGCTGTCCAGCGCCGGGGCTGGCGTCAACACGCCGGTCGTGCTGATCGCCGTCTATGTCTGGTGCGGCCTGTGCGCCTCGGTCGCCGGTCTGGTGGTCGCCGCCGACATCCGCGGCGCCGACGCCAACAACGCCGGCCTGTGGCTGGAGCTGGACGCCATCCTGGCGGTGGTGGTCGGCGGCACCTCCCTGCTCGGCGGGCGGTTCGGGCTGCTGCTGTCGGTGGTGGGCGCGCTGACCATCCAAGCGATGAACACGGGCATCCTGCTGAGCGGCTTCAAGCCGGAGTTCAACCTGATCGTCAAGGCGGGCGTCCTGATGGTGGTCCTGCTGCTGCAGTCGCCGACCCTGACGCTGTTCCTGCCTCGCCCGGCCGGCCACCGGCCCGCCCAGCCGCCGGTCCGGCCGCCGACACCGCCACGGGCCAAGCCCGAGAGCCCAAGCCCGAGCGCGGGAGCGTGACGCCATGATCCACCGCTTCCTTCCCCTGCTGGTGACCAGCGCCGTCCTGGTGGTCGGCTTCCTGCTCTGCGCCGCGCAGTTCCCCAACTTCGCCTCGCTGCGGGTCGTCGGCAACCTGCTGACCGACAACGCCTTTCTCGGCATCACCGCGGTCGGCATGACCTTCGTGATCCTGTCGGGCGGCATCGACCTGTCGGTGGGGGCGGTGATCGGCTTCACCACCGTGCTGCTGGCCGTGCTGATCGAACAGGGCGGCTGGCACCCCTTCTCCGCCTTCGCCGTGGCGCTGGCGGTGGCCGGCGGCTTCGGCGCGGCGATGGGCGCCGTGATCCACGTCTTCCAGATGCCGCCCTTCATCGTCACGCTGGCCGGCATGTTCGTCGCCCGCGGCCTCGGCTTCGTGCTGAGCACCGATTCCATTCCGATCAACCACCCGCTCTACGCCGAGCTGGGCGATCTGGCGCTGCGCTTCGACGGCGGGGGCAAGCTGACGCTGCCGGCGCTGCTGATGCTGGGGGTGGTCGTCGCCGCGGTGGTCTGCGCCCATTGGACGCGCTTCGGCGCCAACCTCTACGCGCTGGGCGGCAACCGGCAGTCGGCGGAGCTGATGGGCGTGCCGGTGGGGCGCACCACGGTGGCGGTCTACGCCCTCTCGGGGCTGCTCGCCGGGCTGGCGGGGATCGTCTTTTCGCTCTACACCGGGGCCGGCTATTCGCTGGCGGCGACGGGGGTGGAACTGGACACCATCACCGCGGTGGTGATCGGGGGCACCCAACTGACCGGCGGCTACGGCTACGTGATCGGCACCTTCATCGGCGTGCTGATCCAGGGACTGATCCAGACCTACATCACCTTCGACGGCAGCCTCAGCAGCTGGTGGACGAAGATCGCCATCGGCGTCCTGCTGTTCGTCTTCATCCTGCTGCAGAAGGGCCTGCTGGCGGTCTGGACCGGCCGCGGCGGCGCCCCGGCGGAGGCGTAGTCCCGTTTACTTGGCGGGTGCGGTCGCCAGGGTGACCTTGTTCATGAAGTTCTCCGCCTGCCCCTTCACGACCAGCGGGAAGGCGTCGGCGACGGCGTCGATCAGCGGGTCGAGCCAGCTCTGCTCGGCCTTGGCGAAGTCGTGCAGCACATAGCCGCTGACCCGGTCCTTGTCGCCCGGATGCCCGATGCCCAGGCGGATGCGCCAATACTCCTTGCCGAGATGCGCGTCGATGGAGCGCAGGCCGTTGTGCCCGCCATGCCCGCCGCCCTTCTTCACCCGGAGCTTGCCGGGCGGCAGGTCCAGCTCGTCATGGATGACGACGACGTCCTCGGGCTTCAGCTTGAAGAACTGGACGGCCGCGGTGACCGATTGGCCGGACAGGTTCATGAACGTCAGCGGCTCCAGCGCGATCACCTTTTCGCCGCCGATCGTGCCCTCGGCGGTCTGGCCCTGGAAGCGCTTGCGCCAAGGGCCGAAGCCGTGGCGGCGGGCGATCTCCTCCACCGCCATGAAGCCGATGTTGTGCCGGTTGCGCGCGTATTCGGCGCCAGGGTTGCCCAATCCCACCAGCAGCAGCATGGCGCATTCTCCTCACTTCGAAACAGCGTAAGCCGGAAACGAAACAGGGGGCCGAAGCCCCCTGTCGCAACCCCAAAGGCGGCTTCCGATCAGGAAGCGGCGGCCTCGGCGCCCTCGGCCTCCTCGGACTTCAGCCCCGACGGGGCGACGATCGTGGCGATCGTGAAGTCGCGGTCGGTGATGGTCGAGGCAACGCCCTCCGGCAGCTTCACCGCGGAGATGTGGATCGAATCGCCGACGTCGTAGCCCTCGCAGGAGATCGTGATCTGCTCCGGGATGTTGCCGGCGGAGACAGTCACGTCCAGCTCGTGGCGGACGATGTTCAGCACGCCGCCGCGCTTCAGGCCCGGCGACTTCTCCTGGTCGACGAACTCGACCGGAACCTGCACGGTGGTGCGGGTTTCGGCGGAGACGCGCAGGAAGTCGACGTGCAGCGGGACGTCAGTGACCGGATGGAACTGCACGTCGCGCGGCAGGACCCGGTGGGTGGCGCCATCGACGGTGACGTCGAACAGGTGCGTGAAGAAGCCCGCCTGGTTCAGAACGCGGGTGAACGCGAACTTCTCCAGCGAAATCATGATGGGGGCCTGCTTGCCACCGTAGATCACGGCCGGGATACGGCCATCACGACGGGTCTGGCGGGCGGTCCCCTTGCCGGCCCGGTCGCGCGCTTCGGCGCTGAGCGGAACGATCTGCGTCATCGGAAGAACTCCTTGAACGGAAAAAAGCGCCAGCCTCCAGGGGTGCTGACGCGTGGGCGCGGTGATTAAGCCATGTGGGGCGCGGCGTCAAGGACAGAGTCCGGAAACTCCCGGATGGCCCTTATGAAAAGATGGCGCCCATGAAAAAAGCCCTTCCCCCGCGAAGGGAAAGGGCTTTTCGGGTGTGGTCCGGCGCCGTTACGAGAACAGGCTCGACACCGAACGCTCCTCGCTGATGCGGGTGATCGCGTCGGCGAGCAGCGGGGCGATGGTGAGCTGGCGGATGTTGCGGGACACGCGCACGGCCTCGGTCGCCTGGATGCTGTCGGTGGTGACGAGCTGCTCCAGCGGCGACACGGCCACGCGGGCCACCGCACCGCCGGACAGGACGCCGTGGGTGCAATAGGCGTGGACCGACTTCGCGCCGGCGTCCATCAGGGCGACCGCGGCGTTGCACAGCGTGCCGCCCGAATCCACGATGTCGTCGAGCAGGATGCAGCGGCGGTTCTTGACGTCGCCGATGATGTTCATCACCTCCGACACGCCGGCGCGCTCACGCCGCTTGTCGATGATGGCGAGATCGGCGTCCAGCCGCTTGGCCAGCGAACGGGCGCGCACCACGCCGCCGACGTCGGGCGACACCATCGTCACCTCGCCGATGTCCTCGAAGGTCGCGCGGATGTCCTTCTCGAACACCGGGGCGGCCATCAGGTTGTCGGTCGGGATGTCGAAGAAGCCCTGGATCTGTCCCGCGTGCAGGTCCATGGTCAGCACGCGGTTGGCGCCGGCCTGGGTGATCAGATTGGCGACCAGCTTGGCCGAGATCGGCGTGCGCGGGCCGGTCTTGCGGTCCTGGCGCGCATAGCCGTAATAGGGGAGGACCGCCGTGATGCGCCGGGCCGACCCGCGACGCAGGGCGTCGATGGTGACCAGCAGCTCCATCAGGTTGTCGTTGGCCGGGAATGACGTCGACTGGACCACGAACACGTCTTCGCCGCGCACGTTCTCCAGGATTTCGACGAACACCTCCATGTCCGAAAAACGGCGGATGCTCGCTTTGGTCAGCGGCACGCCGAGACAGGTGGAGATGGCCTCGGCCAGCGGACGGTTGCTGTTGCCGGCAAGCACCTTCATCGCAGTCGGCTCTCTCTGCAGGGAATAGGTTCCGGTGCGACCGTCAGTCCCTTGCCGACGCCGCCCCTTGAAAACGCGGCGGACCATAACAAAGGGGCGCACCTATGTAAACGTTCCATGACGGGCGGTTCAAGACGCCGCAGCCAGCCGGCCCTGCGATTCCCGCATGGCGCAAGCGTGGCGGCAGGACGCTTGCGCATCACCGCACGGCGAACTTCGCAAGGTGCGATTTCATGGGCAGGTCGGCCTTCACGAAATGGTCGAAGAACCAGAATTGCAGAAGCTCGTCCGCCTTGGCCTTCACATAACCGTATTCGAAGGCCGACTCCTCGGCGTCCACCTGCCCGATGATGTCGTCCAGGAGGGTGGCCAGCCGGCGGTGCTGCGCCCGATGCTCCTCCAGATGCGGGTAGCGCATCGAGGCCTGGACCCGCTCCTCCCGCAGGAAATGGCGGACGGAGACGCGACGCAGCTCGTTCAGCAGGGCCAGCGCCGGCTTGCGCCCGGCTTCCTCGCCCGGCAGGGCGACGAAGCGGCGGATCAGCTCGTGCTGCATCCGGTGGTCGGCGTCCAGCCCGCCGTTGTCGAGCACCATCCGCGCGTTGCGCCAATCGCTTCGCCCGTCGCCGCCCCGCCCATCGCTCCGATGCGTGTCTTCCCGGTGCGCGTCCATCGTCATGCCGGCGTCTCCCTCTCCGGAATGCCCTCACCCTTGAGAATCGATCTTACCTGAAATAGGTCGTATCGCAATCAGTCAGAGGTAAGAACAAATTTCGGGCGGGAACTTTTCTGTCGTGCTCAGCCCTGAAGGACGATGGCCGACAGGCCGCGCCCATAGTCCTTTTCGCCGCGCAGGCAGGACCGGCGGTAGCTGAAGAAGCGATCCTCCTCGACCACCGTGTCGTTGGGGCAGCGCTGGATGATCTCCACTCCTGTGTCGCCGAGGCGGCGGGTGATGTAGCCGGCCAGATCGAACAGGAAATGGTCCGGGCGGCGGGCCGGCGCGAAGTAGTCGCGGTTGCGCGGGTCTTCCGACAGGAAGGGCGCGGGGAACTCCGGCCCGACCTCGTAGGAGCGCTGGGCGATGCAGGGGCCGATGGCGGCGACGATGCGGTTGCGCTTGGCGCCCAGCTCTTCCATCCGCGCGATGGTCGCCTCCAGCACGCCGCCCTTGGCGCCCTTCCAGCCGGCGTGGGCGGCGCCGATGACGCGGGCCTTCTCGTCGGCGAACAGCACCGGGGCGCAGTCGGCGGTGAGGATGCCCAGCGCGATCCCCGGACGGTCGGTCGCCATCGCGTCGGCGTGGGGCGCCTGATCGGGCGTCCAGGGCTCGGTGACGGCGACGCAGGTCGGGCTGTGCACCTGATAGCAGGTGACGAGCCGCTCCGGCGGGACGTCCATGCGGGCCGCGGCGCGCGCGCGGTTCTCCGCCACGGCGGCGGGCGCGTCCCCGGAGCCGAAGCCGACGTTCAGCGAGGCGTACAGCCCCGTCGACACGCCGCCGGTGCGGGTGAAGAAGGCGTGTCGGATGTGGGTGATGTCGTTCAGCGCGCCAAGCGTAATCACGAACCCGTCCCTTTGCTGTCGCGATCTCTTGTTAGGATGCCAGTGTCTAAGATGCCGGTTCCGGGCTTTCGAAGCCCGCCGGAGGCCCCAGACCGGGGGAGGCGAGGGCCAACACCTTGAAGAGGGTGCCCATTTGGTCGGGCGCGATCAAGCGGGCCAATGCGGAGTCGATGTCCGCGGCCTGCTTCGTCGTGGCGCCGCGCTTCAGCGCGGCGGCGCGCGGCTGGATGCCCAGCCGGGCCAGCCAGTCGCCCTGGTCCACCGGCCCGAAGCCCTCCGCCCCGCCGTCGCGCGCGGCGGCGGCGATGGCGGCGAAATCCACATGGGCGGTCAGGTCGGCTTCGCCCGGCGCGTCCAGCACCGGGGCGTAGGCGTGGCGGCGCAGCGCCTGGAGGGTGTCGCCGACCGCCGGCCCGCCGCGGTAGCCGTAATCGATGACCAGAGCCGCTCCGGGATGGGCCGCCAGACGCTCCCCGATCAGCCGGGCCACCGCCTGGGAGGCCGGGGAGACCTCGACCACGCTGCCCTCCGGCGCGTCGCGCAGGGCTGCTGGAATCAGCCGGGCGCCGGCGCTGCCGAAGGCCTCCAGGACGAAGCGGAAGCGGGGCGTTTCGGAAGTCGTATCGGTGGGCGCGGCGGGGTCGATGTCGATCAGCCGCTCGAACCAGCCGTGGTTGGTCTTCTGGACCTGACGGATGGGCAGGGCGTCGAAGAACTCGTTGGCGAGGATCAGGGTCGGGCCTTCGGGCACATCCTCCAGCCGGTCGTGCCAAGCGACCGGATGGCCGGCCAGGGTTTCCTTCTGGCGGGCGCGCAGCGTCGGGCTGGTCTCCACCAGATGGACCTGGGCAGCCTCACGGAAGGCTGGAACCAGCGCGGCGGCGCGCAGGGCGTCCTGCATCAGCGTGCCGCGGCCCGGCCCCAGCTCCACCAGATGGAAGGGGGCGGGGCCGCCCAGCCGCGCCCAGGTGTCGACGCACCACAGCCCGGCCAGCTCGCCGAACATCTGGCTGATTTCCGGGGCGGTGGTGAAGTCGCCGGACACGCCGAAGGGGTCCTGGCGCATGTAGTAGCCGAAGCGCGGGTGCCCCAGCGCCTCCGCCATGAAGGCGGCGACCGACAACGGCCCGTCCATCAGGATGCGGCGGGCGAGGTGGTGGGCGAGGCTGTCCGGGGCGGCATCACTCATGACGGGACCTTCCGACCTCAGACGGCGGCGGGGCGGCGGCGGGCCTGGGCGACCAGCCACACACCGAACAGAACCATCGGCACCGACAGAAGTTGTCCCATCGTCGCCCCGGCGTAGAGGAATCCGAGCTGCGCGTCCGGCTCGCGGAAGAACTCCGCGATGATTCGCGACAGGCCGTAGCCGATGAAGAAGATGCCCGCCGTCATGCCTGCCCGCCCGCGCACGGCGGGCATCCGCACCAGGATGGCCAGCAGGACGAACAGCACCGCCCCTCCAGGAAGGATTCATAGAGCTGGCTGGGGTGCCGCGGCACCTGCAGCGGGTCGCGCGGGAACACCACCGCCCACGGCACGTCGGGCGCCGGGCGGCCGTACAGCTCGCCGTTGATGAAGTTGGCGATGCGGCCGAAGAACAGCCCGATGGGGGCCGCCGCCGCGATCAGGTCGCCGAAGGCCAGCGGCGAGAGGCCCCGCTTCCAGCAGAACAGCAGGATCGCGGCCAACACGCCGATCAGCCCGCCGTGGAAGGACATGCCGCCGTGCCAGACCATCAGCGCGTCGAGCGGATTCTGGAGGTAGAAGGGCAGATTGTAGAACAGCACGTAGCCGATGCGCCCGCCCAGGATGACGCCGACCACGGCCCAGGTGAGGAAGTCGTCGTAATCCTCCGCCGAGGGGCGGCCCGGCGTGCTGCGGGCCAGCGCCAGACAGTAACGCCAGCCGAGCACGAAGCCCGCCAGATAGGCCAGCGCGTACCAGCGGATGACGATCGGCCCGAGTTCGAACGCCACGGGGTCGATGGCGGGGAAGGCGATGGCGAGCATGCGCGGCGGGTGCCTTATATTGTTTGGGCTTGTTGTTTCGGCGTTTCCCCCGTCGACGGGGGAGGCGGAACCGTCAGCGGTAGGGGTCGGGCTGCGACAGGAAATCCTGGACGTAGCGGCGCACGCCCTCTTCCAGCTCGGTGAAGGGCTGGTCGAATCCGGCGGCGCGCAGGCGTTCGGTGCGCGCCTCGGTGAAATACTGGTATTTGCCCTGAAGCTCGGCCGGCATGTCGAAATACTCGACGCGCGGCTCCAGCCCCAGAGCGGAGAAGGTGGCGAGCGCCAGATCCTTGAAGCTGCGAGCCTTGCCGGTGCCGACGTTGAACAGCCCGCTGACCTGCGGGTTGTCGTACAGCCAGAGCATCACGGCCACACAGTCGTCCACGAAGATGAAGTCGCGGAGCTGCCCGCCGTCCTCGAACTCCGGGCGGTGGGACTTGAACAGGCGCGCCGGCTCCCCGGCCTTGAGCTTGGGGTGCAGCTTGGCGACGACGCTCATCATGTCGTCCTTGTGCCGCTCGTTCGGGCCATAGACGTTGAAGAACTTCAGGCCCGCCCACTGCGGCGGCACGATGTCGCCCTCCGTCACCACGCGGGCGACGCGGCGGTCGATCAGATGCTTGGACCAGCCATAGGCGTTGAGCGGGCGCAGGGCCGCCAGCGCCTCCGGCGATCCGTCGTCGTCGAAACCGGCGGAGCCGTCGCCGTAGGTCGCGGCGGAGGAGGCGTAGATCAGCCGTGCGCCCCGCCAGGAGGACCAGCGCCACAGGTCCAGCGTCAGCGCCACGTTGTTGGCGACGATCTTGTCCACGTCGCGTTCCGTCGTCGCCGAGATGGCGCCGAGGTGGAAGATCACGTCGATCTCCGCGGCGTGCTGGTCGAGGAAGGCGAGCGCGTTCTCCGGAGCGACGAGGGTGGCGAGTTCCCGCTTGGCGAGATTCTGCCACTTCTCCCCGTCGCCGAAGCGGTCGATCACCGCGACGTTGGTGATCCCGCGCGCGGCCAGGGCCGCCACGAGGTTCGAGCCGATGAAACCGGCCCCACCGGTGACCACGATCATGCGCTTTTCCTTGCCGCCGGACCGAAAGAAAGGACGAGCGTCCTTATAGGGTCCGGGGGGCGGG
This sequence comes from Azospirillum brasilense, assembly GCF_005222205.1. Lineage (NCBI taxonomy): Bacteria > Pseudomonadati > Pseudomonadota > Alphaproteobacteria > Rhodospirillales > Azospirillaceae > Azospirillum > Azospirillum brasilense. The sequence continues at coordinate 387,867 of NZ_CP032348.1, forward strand.
GCCGCAAGGTGGGGTGGGGCGTATCAGGGCTCCGAACTCAGGTTAACAACGCCAATCGAGACGACGCTCATTCCTTCTCCCCCCTGGGGAGAAGGTTAGGATGAGGGGGCGGCCGAAGGCCGGATCAGCCCTGCAAAGCGGCCGCGTTTCCCCCTCACCGGCCCTCCGGGCCACCCTCTCCCCGGAGGGGAGAGGGTTATTCGATGCAGGGTGAGCCTAAATCTGGCTAAGTTCGGAGCCCTGGGGGCGTATGGCCACCCTGCGGTTCCGGAAGGGCACGCGGTGCCTTACGAGCCCTTCCGCCGCTCCGCCTCCTCGTCGAGGAGGGCCTTGCGCGACAGCTTGCCGATCATCGTCTTGGGCAACTCGCCGCGGAACTCGACCGCCTTGGGCATCTCGATGGGGGAGAGCTTGTCCTTGAGGAAGTCGATCAGCTCTTCCCGCGTCAGCGTCTTGCCGTCGTCGACGCGGATGTAGGCCTTCACCGTCTGGCCGCGGTACTCGTCGGGCAGGCCGGCGACCACGCATTCGGCGACGGCGGGGTGCAGGTAGATCGCCTCCTCGACGTTGCGCGGGTAGACGTTGAAGCCGCTGCACAGGATCATGTCCTTGATGCGGTCGACGATGTGGGTGTAGCCGTCCTCGTCCATGTAGCCGACGTCGCCGGTGTGCAGGCGCCCGTCCACCAGGGTCAGCGCCGTTTCCGACGGCTTGTTCCAATAGCCCTTCATCACCTGCGGGCCGCGGATGCACACCTCGCCCTTCTCGCCGATGGGCAGGACGCGGCGCGGCTCCTCCAGGCTGACGATCTCGATCAGCGTGCCGGGCAGGGGCAGGCCGATGGAGCCGGCCTTGTTCAGCCCGGTCACCGGATTGGCCGTGGCAACGGGAGAGGATTCGGACAGGCCGTAGCCCTCCACCAGGACGCAGCCGGTGTTCCGCTCGAACGCCTCCTTGACCTCCACCGGCAGGGGCGCGCCGCCCGACAGGCAATAGCGGATCGAGGAGAGGTCGTATTTCTCCAAATGCTTGTGGTGGTTGATCGCCGTGTAGATGGTCGGCACCGCGGGGAACAGCGTCGGCTTCTTGGTGTGGATGGTCTCCATCACCTGATCCAGCTCGAAGCGGGGCAGCATGACGATCTCCGCCCCGATGCGGATGCTGAAGTTCATCACCACGGTCATGGCGAAGACGTGGAAGAAGGGCAGGACGCCCAGCATCCGCTCCTCCCCCTGCCGCGCGCCGACGAACCACAGGCTGCACTGCTCGGTGTTGGCGTACAGGTTGGCGTGGGTCAGCATCGCGCCCTTCGGCACGCCGGTGGTGCCGCCGGTGTATTGCAGCACCGCCACGTCATCCATCGGGTCGATGGCGACCGGCTTCGGGGCGCCGTCGTTGGCGACGAGCCGGCGGAAGGACAGGTGGCGGTCGTCGGCGGGGATGCGCGCGACCTCCGCCCGCTTCACGATGGGGAATAGCCAGTTCTTGGGGAAGGGCAGGATGTCGGCCATCGGGCAGACCACCAGCCGCTTCAGCCCCGATTCGGCGAGCATCCGCGCCATCTTGCCGTAGAGCACCGTGAGGTCGAGCGTGACCATCAGCTCGACGCCGCTGTCGGTGATCTGGTGGTGCAGCTCCCGCTCGGCGTAGAGGGGGTTGAAGTTCACCACCGTCCCGCCGGCCTTCAGGATCGCGAAGTAGCAGATCACGTAATAGGGCGTGTTGGGCAGGAACAGCCCGACGCGCACGCCCTTGCCGACGCCGATCGCCTGGAATCCGCGGGCGGCGCGGTCCACCATCCGCGCCACCTCCGCGTAGGTCGAGCGCTTGCCCATGAAGTCCAGGAAGGGACGCTCGGCGAAACGGGCCGCCGCGTCCTCAAGCAGCGCGGTCAGCGGTTTCACTGGAATCGGCGCGTTCCAGTTGACGTCGGGCGGGTAGCCCAGGGTCCAGCTCTGGTCCGGCAGTTTGCGGGCCGCATCCCCCATCATCGTTTTCCCTCCCATGTTCGGTTCTTATTCGGCCCCGGTGCCCGTTCGGGCTTATTTGCGGGCCTTTGGCGCATTGTAGCCCTTTTTGTAACCCGTCATCCGGAGAAATGGTCCCTGCGACGGGGGCGCCGCCAGAGGCAAACGGTGGATGCGAAGAAAAAATTGCGCTGGAAACCCTATTTTTCGTGTGGCTAAATTCATGCCCGGCGGACGATCCGGCGATGCCGGGCGGCGCCGAGCTTGTTCCACCGCGCCCGGCGCCTCGCCCGAAAGGTTCGGACCCTTGCCTTCAGCCGATTCGCATTCCGGCGGCGTTCTGGCCGCTCCCGACCCTGGCGAAGCGGCCCGGCTCCGCGCTTCGGTGAAGTGGTTCGATCCGGTCAAGGGCTTCGGCTTCGTGGCGCCGCAGGACGGGACGACCGACGCCTTCCTGCACATCTCCGTCCTGAACCGCGCCGGGCTGCACGAGATCGGCGAGGGGGCGGAGCTTCTGTGCCGCGTGGTTCCGGGGGCCAAGGGGCCGCAGGTGGCCGACATCCTGGAGGTGTTGAGCACCGGCACGCTCGCCGAAGGCCGCAACACGCGCCGCGCCGAGGCCTCCGGACCCGAGGAGGAGCTGACGGGCACCGTCAAGTGGTTCAAGCCGGAGCAGGGCTTCGGATTCGTCACGGCGGACGACGGGGCCAAGGACGTCTTCGTCCACAAGAGCGTCCTGCGCCGCTGCAACCTGACCGGATTGGAGTCCGGACAGCGGGTGCTGTTGCGGGCGCGCGCCGCGCCGAAGGGGCGGGAGGCGTCCTGGGTCGTGCTGCTGTGATGCGGTCGCCGACGCTGGAAGGTCGGCGGGGCATACGGACCTGTTGTATTTTCTTTAATTACCATTGACTACCATCGTCGACGCCCTTGTCCTTTCCAGGCTGACGGTGATGCCTCTGTCCGGACCGCTTCATTTCCAATCCTCCGCCGGCAGCGACTGCCGCGGCGCGGATGGCGACGGGACGCGCGCGGACGGCAGCTACCTGGACCGCGAGTTCGGCGCCTACGTGGTCCCGGTGGTGCTGGGCCACCACCGCATCTCCGGCCGCGACGACGACATGCTGGTGACCACGCTTGGCTCCTGCGTCGCCGCCTGCATCAACGATCCGGTCGCCCGGGTCGGCGGCATGAACCACTTCCTGCTGCCCGGCTCCCCGTCCGGCGGCGAGGGCTTCGGAGTCGCCACCCGCTACGGCAGCGTGGCGATGGAGTGGCTGATCAACGATCTGCTGGATCGTGGCGCCCGGCGCGAGCGGATGGAGGTCAAGCTGTTCGGGGCGGCCCGCGTCATCGACACCAGCCTGGACGTCGGCGCCGCCAACGCCGCCTTCGCGGTGGACTATGTGCGGCGGGAAGGGCTGGCGCTGGCCGTTCAGGATCTGGGCGGGGACAAGGGGCGGCGCGTCCATTTCTTCCCGGCCACCGGACGGGCCTTCCGCCGCCTGCTGCGCCCCGAGGCGGAACGGGAGACGGTGCATCAGGAGATGGACTATCTCCAGGCGCTGCGGCGCTCACCTCTGGAGGGGGAGATGGAGCTGTTCGAGCGGCGCTGACGGGTCACTCGCGCAGGATTTCCGCGGCTTCCACGGCCATCCACTCGGCCTGGTCGTTGTCCTCGCCGTCGGTGAAGAGGGAAACGGTCACCGGCTCCTCGCCCGCCACGCGGGCGGGGAAGTGGTAGGCGCAGGCCGACCCGCCCGGCCCGCCGCCGGTGTGCCCCCAATAGGGGCCGGCCTGCGCGTCGCGCTCCACCATCAGGCCGAGTCCGTAGCCGGGCTCCACCCAGGGGCGCCCGCGCATCGTTCCCGGCACCGGAAAAGACTCCTGCATCCGCGCCGCCAGGGCGCCGGGCAGCAGGCCGTCCGCGAACAGCGCGTGGAGCAGGCCGGCGATGTCCCGCGCCGTCGCGGCGACCACGCCATGGGCGACCCAGCCGGGATGGTAGAGGGCGGCCACGTCGGCGGGCGGGCCATCCTTGCCGCCGAGATAGGGGCTGGGGCCGGTCCACAGGCCGGACAGGTCGCCGCGCTCCGTCGGCACCGACCAGCCGGTCAGGCCGAGCGGGCCGAACAGCTCGCGGTCGAGAGCCTGGGCGAAGGGCAGGCCGGAGGCCCGCTCCAGCACCCGCTTCGCCAGCAGATAGCCGATGTTGGAATAGGAGAACTCCCGCCCCGGCGGGGCGAACAGGTCGGCGGCGTGGCAGCGCTCCAGGAAGCCGTCCTCGCTCCACGGCTCCTCGCCCGCCCGCACGGCGGCGTGATAGGCGGGGCTGCCGCCGTAATTGCGCAGGCCCGCGCGGTGGGCGAGAAGCTGGGCCAGGGTGATCCGGCCGGCCGCCGCGAAGTCCGGCAGCCAGCGGTCCAGCGTCGCGTCGGGGTCGATGTCGCCCCGCCCGCATAGGCGCATCAGGGCGGCGGCGGTCAGGGTCTTGGTGATGCTGTAGACGAGGAAGCGGGCGGTGACCGGCGGAGGCGCCGCGCCGCCGCGGGCGAGGCCGGCGGTCCAGGAGCGCGGACCCGAGCGGACCGCCACCACCGCGGCGTTGGCGGCGGCGGGGCCGTCGCCCTCGTCGAGGCAGGCGACGAGCCGCTCGGTCAAACAGTCGATGTGCCGGGTCGCAAGGGCGGCGTCAGTGTCCACGGAACCACATCCCAGAAAAAGCGAAGGCCCCCGGGGTGGGGGCCTTCACGTCGTCGGGTCAGTCGCGCTTCACCGTGTCGGCGTCGAGCGCCGCCTGGGCGGCGGCCAGACGGGCGATCGGCACGCGGTAGGGCGAGCAGGACACGTAATCCAGCCCGACCTTCTCGCAGAAGGAGATGGAGGCCGGATCGCCGCCATGCTCGCCGCAGATGCCGAGCTTGATGTTCGGGCGCACCTTGCGGCCGCGCTCCGTGGCGATGGCGATCAGCTCGCCGACGCCGTCCTGGTCCAGCGTCTGGAACGGGTCGTGCTCCAGGATGCCCTGGCGCTGGTACTCCGGCAGGAAGGCGCCGGCGTCGTCGCGCGACAGGCCGAAGGTCGTCTGGGTGAGGTCGTTGGTGCCGTAGGAGAAGAACTCCGCCGTCTCGGCGATCTCACCGGCCTTCAGCGCGGCGCGCGGCAGCTCGATCATGGTGCCGACCATGTACTCGAACGTGACGCCGGTCGAGTCCATGACCTCCTTGGCGACGCGGTCGACGACCGCCTTGAGGATGTCCAGCTCCTTCTTGGTGCCGATGAGCGGGATCATGACCTCCGGCATCACCGTCTCGCCCGTGCTCTTGGAGACCTCGGCGACCGCGCTGAAGATGGCGCGGGCCTGCATCTCGTAGATCTCGGGGTAGGTGATGCCGAGGCGGCAGCCGCGATGGCCGAGCATCGGGTTGGCCTCGTGGAGCTGCACCACGCGGTGGTTCACCTTGAGCTGGTCGGTGCCGGTGGCCTTGGCGACCTCCGCCATCTCCGCCTCGGTGTTGGGCAGGAACTCGTGCAGCGGCGGGTCGAGCAGGCGGATGGTCACCGGCAGGCCCGACATGATCGTGAACAGCTCGGCGAAGTCCTTCTTCTGGAAGGGCTCCAGCTTGGCGAGCGCGGCGCGGCGGCCGGCCTCGGTCTCCGCCAGGATCATCTCGCGCACCGCCAGGATGCGGTCCGGGTCGAAGAACATGTGCTCGGTGCGCGACAGGCCGATGCCCTCCGCGCCGAACTTCCGCGCGGTGCGGGCGTCCAGCGGGGTCTCCGCGTTGGTGCGGATCTTCATGCGGCGCAGCGAATCGGCCCAGCCCATCAGCGTGGCGAAGTCGCCCGACAGCTCCGGCTGGATCGTCGGCACCTGGCCCAGCATCACCTCGCCGGTCGAGCCGTCGATGGTGACGATGTCGCCTTCCTTGATGGTGACGCCGCGGACCGACATGATCTTGGACTTGTAGTCCACGCGCAGGTCGCCGGCGCCCGACACGCAGGCGCGGCCCATGCCGCGGGCCACCACGGCGGCGTGGCTGGTCATGCCGCCGCGGGTGGTCAGGATGCCGCGGGCGGCGTGCATGCCGTGGATGTCCTCAGGCGAGGTCTCCACGCGGCAGAGGATGACCGCCTCGCCCTGGCCGGCCAGGGTCTCCGCCTCGTCGGCGGTGAAGACGACCTTGCCCGAGGCCGCACCCGGCGACGCCGGCAGGCCCTTGGCGATGACCTTGCGCTCCGCCTTCGGGTCGAGCGTCGGGTGGAGGAGCTGGTCGAGCGAGGCCGGGTCGATGCGGCGCACGGCCTCCGCCTTGTCGATCAGCCCTTCCTCGGCGAGATCGACGGCGATCTTCAGCGCCGCCGGGGCGGTGCGCTTGCCGTTGCGGGTCTGCAGCATGAACAGCTTGTTCTGCTGGACCGTGAACTCGATGTCCTGCATGTCGCGGTAGTGCTTCTCCAGCGTGAGGCGGACCTCGTTCAGCTGGTTGAAGACTTCCGGCATGACCTCTTCCATGGCGGGGAGGTCGGACTTGTTGGCCTCCTTGCCGGCGATGGTCAGGTGCTGCGGCGTGCGGATGCCGGCCACCACGTCCTCGCCCTGGGCGTTGACGAGGTATTCGCCGTAGAAGGCGTTCTCGCCGGTGGACGGGTTGCGGGTGAAGGCCACGCCGGTGGCGCAGTCGTTGCCCATGTTGCCGAACACCATGCACTGCACGTTGACGGCGGTGCCCCAGTCGGCGGGGATGTCGTGCAGCTTGCGGTAGGTGATGGCGCGGGCGTTCATCCAGGAACCGAACACGGCGCCGACGGCGCCCCACAGCTGCTCCTGAACGTCCTGCGGGAAGGGCTTGCCGAGCTCGTGCTCGACGGCCTTCTTGTAGTCCTCGATGACGGCCTGCCAGTCGGCGGCGCTCAGGTCGGTGTCGAGGTTGTGGTTCTTGTCGCGCTTGTGGTTGTCCAGGATCTCCTCGAAGTGGTGGTGGTCAACGTCCAGCACCACGTTCGAGTACATCTGGATGAAGCGGCGGTAGCTGTCGTAGGCGAATCGGGCGTCGCCCGAGCGCTTGGCGAGGCCGGCGGCGGTCGCGTCGTTCAGCCCGAGATTCAGCACCGTGTCCATCATGCCCGGCATGGAGGCGCGGGCGCCGGAGCGCACCGAGACCAGCAGCGGGTTGGCCGGATCGCCGAAGGTGGCGCCCATGGCCTGCTCCAGCCGCTTCACCGCGCCTTCCACCTGGGCCTTCAGCTCCGGCGGATAGTTGCGGCCGTTGGCATAGAAATAGGTGCAGACCTCGGTTGTGATGGTGAAACCCGGAGGAACCGGGAGGCCCAGATTGGCCATCTCGGCCAGGTTGGCTCCCTTGCCGCCGAGCAGGTTCTTCATGTCCGCCCGGCCTTCGGTGGCATCGGCACCGAAGCTGTACACCCACTTGTTCTCGCCCTGGCTCGCCATCGTGAAATCCTCGTTCACCTCTATGGTCGTCCGGCCGTCGGCTGTGCGGGGAACCGGTGAAGATCCGTCCTGCGAACGGGTGTCCTTCTGGTATGACCGCGCAACCGCATCCGATGGAGCCCCTTCTAGCCCCCCGCGGAAGGAGAACACAAGACGATCCGTTGCATAGCGTGAGCGCGACGGTGCTGATCCCATTTATGCCACGGCGCGCAAAGGGGGGATGCCGGACGGAAAACTACCCCTTATCCCTTGCGCGAAAAGGGAAATCCGCCGCGGCCCTCACGGGCCGCGGGCCAGATCGAGGACGGCGTCGGTGGCAGGCGGCGGCGGCCGTTCGCGGTCGGCGCCGCGGCGGCTGCGGAAGGTCCGGAAGGCGATGGCCATCCAGGTGCCGTGGAAGACCACGCCGCAGAGCAGGACGATCTCCCCCGCCACCGGCCCGATGGTCGCCCGCGCGAACAGCTCGTCCAGGCTCGACAGCGGGACCGGGTGGATCATCAGCTTGCCCAGATAGGCCACCACCTGGATGAGGAAGATCCAGCCGTAGTTCCGCCGCAGCCGGCGGCCCACCGCCTCCAGGTAGGTGATGTGCAGGTTGGGGTGCTGGTAGTCCTGGAACAGCGTCTCGTTCCAGCCCCGGGCGAACTGGTCGCCCTGGCCGCGCAGGATGGGGCCGAGGAAGTACAGCTCCAGCACATGGGCGCGGATTCGCCAGAAGTCGAAGAAGCGGTAGCGCCGCGCCTCGATGTAGAGGAACACGGCGACCAGAAGCCCCACCAGCACCAGCGGCAGGGGGGAGGCGGTGGCGCTGCTGAAGGTCAGCGACAGGGCGATCCCGGTGGTGACCACCGCCCAGTTGGTGGTGGCGTCCAGCCGCGTCCGCCAGACGGTGCTGCGGTAGATCTCGGCCCTGTAGAGATGCGACAGGGCCGTGACCTCGGCCGAGGTGTAGTGGGTCTTGGGTGCTTTGGCGGCGATGTTGTCCATGCTCGGCGTCCTCCCCTGGCTTTTCTTGGCGCAGGGGCCGGGGACGCCGGCGCGTCAGTGGGCGCCGCCGTCGGCCTCCAGCCCCAGCCGGTCGAACAGCCGCCGGTCGGCCTCATGCTCCGGGTTGCCGGTGGTCAGCAGCTTGTCCCCATAGAAGATGGAGTTCGCGCCGGCGTAGAAACAGAGCGCCTGCCCCTCGTCGCTGAGCGAGCGGCGGCCCGCCGACAGGCGGACATAGGAGCGCGGCATCAGGATGCGGGCGACGGCGATGGTGCGGATGAACTCGAAGGCGTCCAGCGCGTCGACGCCGCCCAGCGGGGTGCCGGCGACCGACACCAGCTTGTTGATCGGCACGCTCTCCGGCTGCGGCGACAGGTTCGCCAGGGTCTCCAGCAGGCCGGCGCGGTCCACACGGCTTTCCCCCAGCCCGACGATGCCGCCGGAGCAGACCTTCAGCCCGGCGTCGCGGACGTTGGCCAGCGTGTCCAGCCGGTCGCGGTAGCTGTGGGTGGAGACAATCTGCTCGTAGAACTCCTCCGACGTGTCGAGGTTGTGGTTGTAGTAGTCGAGCCCGGCGTCCTTCAGCGCGTCGGCCTGCGGGCGGGTCAGCATGCCCAGCGTCATGCAGGCCTCCAGACCCAGGTCCTTTACGTCGCGGACGATGTTCGCGAGCTTCTCGACGTCGCGGTCCTTCAGTTCGCGCCACGCCGCCCCCATGCAGAAGCGGCCGGCGCCCGCCTGCTTGGCCTTCTCCGCGGCGGCGCGCACCTGGGCGCGGTCGAGCAGCTTCTCCGCCCCGACGCCGGTGTCGTACTTCACGCTCTGCGCGCAGTACTTGCAGTCCTCCTGGCAGCCGCCGGTCTTGATGTTCAGCAGGGTGGAGAGCTGGACCTTGTTCGGGTCGTGGTGCTGGCGGTGCGTCTCGTGGGCGCGGTGCAGCAGCTCCATGAAGGGCAGCTCGAACAGGGCCAGGATGTCCTCGCGGGTCCAGCGCCGTGCGGTGGCGGGGGCGGCGGCAGTGGAATCCGCGGTCGGCATGGCGGTGTCGGGCATGGTCGGTCCTCGGGTGGAAAAGCGAATCAGAGAAGGGTGTCCGCGGCGTCACGGATCGCGGCGTAGGCGCGGTCCAGCTGCCCGTCCGTCACGCAGTAGGGCGGCAGCAGGTATATCACGGGGCCAAGGGGGCGCAGCAGCAATCCCCGCTCCAGGAAGAAGCGCTTCAGCGTCTGCCCGACCGCGGCGGTGTAGCCCTGCGCGTCGGTCACCTCGATGGCGGCGATGGTGCCCAGGACGCGCCCGCGCGACAGCTTGGGGTGGCTGGACAGCTCGGCGATGGCGGCGCGGTGCCGCGCCTCGATGCGCGCGAGGTTGGCGGCGGTCTCCGCCGACGTGGTCAGCTCCAGCGAGGCCAGCGCGGCGGCGCAGCCCAGCGGGTTGGCGGTGAAGCTGTGGCCATGGGCGAAGGCGCGGTCGAAGCCGGCGCCGAGGAACGCCTCGTAGATCGAAGCGCCGCAGGCGGTGACCGACAGCGGCAGGAAGCCGCCGGTCAGGCCCTTGGACAGGCAGATCAGGTCCGGAGCGACCCCGGCCTTCTGGCTGGCGAACAGGGCGCCGGTGCGGCCGAAGCCGGTCATCACCTCGTCGAAGATCACCAGACCGCCCGCCGCCCGCACCCGCGCCGCCATGGCGCGCAGGAACTCCGGACGGCAGAAGCGCATGCCGGACGCGCCCTGGACCAGCGGTTCGATGATGACGGCGACCATCTCCGCCCCGTTGGCGGCCAGCCAGCGGTCGAGCCAGTCCAGCGCCGCGGCCTCCTTGGCCTCGACCTCCGGGTCGCCGTCCCAGGTGGCGGGGTAGGGCATGCGGTCCACGGCGAACAGCAGCTCCTGGAACGGCGCGTAGAAACCGGAGCCGACCCCCGCCGCCATCGCGCCGAAGGTGTCGCCGTGGTAGCTGCCCTCGAAGGCGAGGAAGCGGCGGCGCTGGCCCTCGCCTTTGTTGCGCCAGTACTGCCAGGCGAGCTTCAGCGCCACCTCCACCGCGGTGGAGCCGTTGTCGGAGTAGAAGACGCGGTCGAGGCCGCCCGGCAGCGCCTCGGCCAGCCGGGCGGCGAGGCGGGCGGCGGGGCTGTGGGTGAAGTCGGCGAAGATCACCTGTTCCAGCCGGTGCGCCTGCTCCGCGATGGCCCCGGCGATGGCCGGGTGGGCGTGACCGTGCAGGTTCACCCACCAGGAGGAGATGAGGTCGAGGATCTCCCGCCCGTCCTCGGTGAACAGGCTGACCCCCTTGCCGTGGGTGACGGCCAGCGGTTCCGGTGCGGTCTGCGCCTGGGTGAAGGGGTGCCAGACGTGGCGCTGATCGAGAGAAACGGTATCGGTCATGGGAACACGCTGTCGAAGGACGGAATGAGGGACGCTGCCTCGGCGACGGATTCGGCGTCGAGCCGGGACAGGGTGGGGATTTCGGCCAGCACGCGGACCTTGCCGAACCGCTCGATGGCGGCGCGGTTGGCGGGGTTGGGCGGGCCGTTCAGCACCACCCCGGCCACCGCCAGCCCGCGCGCCCGCAGCGCCTCCAGGCTGAGCAGCGTGTGGTTGATGGTGCCGAGCGTGCTGCGCGCCACCAGCACCACCGGCAGGCCGAAGCGGGCGATCAGGTCGATGATGAAGACGTCTTCCGTCACCGGGACCAGCAGCCCGCCGGCCCCCTCCACCACCAGCGGGCGGTCGGTGGCGGGCAGGGCCAGGGCGCCGGCGTCGATGGCGACGCCCTCCAGCTCCGCCGCGGCGTGGGGGGACAGCGGTTCGGCCAGCGCGTAGGCCGGCGGATGCACGCGCTCCGCGGGCAGGGCGGCGAGGGCGGCGACGGTGGGCGTGTCGCCGGCCTCGTCCTTCAGGCCGGTTTGCAGGGGCTTCCAATAGGCGGCGTCCCAGGCCCGCGCGAGGCACGCGGACACCAGCGTTTTGCCGACGCCGGTGTCGGTGCCGGTGACGAACACCCCGCGGGGTTGGGCGCCGTCCTTGTGGAACAGGCCGTAGGCGATGTGATGGGTCATGGTCAGTCCTTCCGGCCGTTCCAGCCAACGCAGCACGCGGCGCAGGGCGCCCGGCGGCAGGGGACGGCGGCCCTCCGCCGGCAGATGGGCGCCGATGCCCTTCAGTTCGGCGAGGAACTCCAGCCCGTCGGCGTGACGGCGGAGCAGCCGCTCCTCCTCGACCGATCCGCTGCCCCCGGCGGGCCACAGCCGGTCGAGGTCATGGCGGGTGGGGTAGGCGGGAATCCCGGCCTCCAGCCCCAGCGCGTGATGGGCCTCCCGCCACTCACGGAAGCTGTCGGCGGCGAGCGTGGCGACGGCGATTCGCCCGCCCGGTGCCAGCAGCCCCACCCAGCGCGCCAGGGCGGCGGCGGGGTCGCGGAACCATTGCAGGGCGAGGCTGGACACGATCAGGTCGAAGGGGCCGTCGAGGTCCGGCTGTTCCCCGTCCACGATCAGGAACGCGGAATCGGTCGGGTCGTGCAGCGCGGCGCGGCAGCGCGCCAGCATGTCCGGCGACAGGTCGGTGAGCAGCCAGTCGGCCGGGCCGATGCGCTCGCGCAGGGCGCGGCTGAGGAAGCCGGTGCCGCAGCCGATCTCCAGCACGCGGGGGCGGGGCGGCAAGGGGAGGCGGGCGACGCGCTCCGCCAGACGCTCCGCCGCGATGCGCTGCACGGCGGCGTGCTCCTCGTAACGGGGGGCGGCCTTGCCGAAGGCGGCGGCGATGGCGGCCTTGCGCGGGTCGTCGGTCATGCCGCCAGCCCGGCGGCGAAGGCGGCGATCCGCTCCGCGCACCAGCCCGGCGCGGTCAGCGGCAGCAGGTGCCCGCCTTCGGGGTGCCATTCGACCGAAATTTCGTCGCATCCAATATCCCCTCTCCCCCCTGGGGAGAGGGTTAGGGTGAGGGGGGTGCGCCACTCCGGCACGTTCGGCAAATGCGTACCCCCCTCACCGGCCCTCCGGGCAGTCCTCTCCCCAGGGGGGAGAGGGTTAGCGTGGTCGCGAAACGCCTGTTCGGTCATGATCGGCGGTACGATGGGGTCCTGCCCGCCCGCCAGGACCAGCGCCGGGCCGGTGAGCGCATCGCGGGCGTCCCAATCGCGCAGCGCCCGCAGGGCGTCGCCCAGCCGAGCCGCATCAAGCCCTTCAGACAATGGAGCCTCAACGCCGCAGCGGCGCAGGAAGTCCCCGGTCACCGCCTCCGGCACGGCGTCGAAGCGCGCGATCATGCGGTCCAGCAGCCGGCGTGGCGTGGCGGGGGCGAAGCCGTCCCCTTCGGTGAAGCGGGGAAAGCCGTTGACCAGCACCAGCCCGTCCCAGGCGAAGGGCCGCTCGTGCAGCAGCCACAGCCCCCCGAAGGAATGGCCGACCGCGACGACGGGGCGCCCGGCGGGAATTTTGGGAAGAGACGGCGGGCCGTAGAAGCCCAGATCGACCGCCATGCTCTCCCCGTCCGCAAGGGCGTTCCGCACAGCGTCCCAGACGGTGGGACCGAATCCCCAGCCATGGACGAAGACGAACAGCGGCGCGGTCATTGCGGGTTGGGTCATGCCGTTGCCCAAGCGTCGGCCACCGCACCCGTCAGCGTCTCCAGGTCGGCGTCCGTGTGGGCGGCGGACAGGGCGAAGCGCAGGCGGCTGGTGCCCGGCGGCACGGTCGGTGGGCGGATGGCGATGCCCAGGATGCCGCGCTCTTCCAGCCGCCGGCTGAGGGCGAGCGCGTCCTCCTCCGAGCCGGTGATGGCCGGGACGATCTGCGTGCTCGACCCCGCCGTGGCGATGCCCAGCCCGTGGAAGGCGGCGCGCAGCCGCTCCGCCATGCCTTGGAGCCGGGCACGCTCCGCGTCCAGCGTCGGCACGAGGTCGAGCGCCGCGTCCATCGCTCCCAGCACGGCGGGAGGCAGGGCGGTGGCGTAGATCAGGCCGCCGCAGCGGTTCACCAGATAGTCGCAGAGTGCCCTGGACCCCGCCACATAGGCGCCGAAGCCGCCCAGCGCCTTGCTGAAGGTGCCCATGGCGAGGTCCACGCGCCCCTCGCCCAGCGCCGCCAGCCCCATCCCGCGCGGGCCGAGCACCCCGGTCGCGTGCGCCTCGTCGAGGAACAGGAAGGCGCCGTGCCGCTCCGCCAGAGCGGCCAGCGCCGGCACGTCGGCGCGGTCGCCGTCCATGCTGAAGACGCTCTCCGTCACGATGAAGCGCGCGCCCGGCTCGCCCGCGCGCTGGGCCAGCAGGGCTTCCAGATGGCCGAGGTCGTTGTGGCGGAAGCGGATCTGCCGCACCCCGGCGGCGGCGCAGCCATGGTGCAGGCTGGCGTGGTTCAGCCGGTCGGTGAAGACCAGCGCGTCGCCACCCAAAAGCTCCCGGTCGAACAGCGCCGGCAGGACCGCGGCGTTGGCCTGCCAGCCGGAATTGAACAGAAGCGCCGCCTCCGTGCCCTTCAGCCGGGCGAGCTTCGCCTCGACCTCCGCATGAAGCTCCAGCGTGCCGCAGACGAGGCGCGACGCCGTCGCTCCCGCCCCCCAGCGCCGCGCCCAGTCGCCGGCGCGCTCCACCAGCAGCGGATGGGAGGCGAGGCCGAGATAGTCGTTGCTGGAGAAATTCAGCAGCGTCCGCCCGTTGCGCCGGATGCGCCCCGCCCCCTCCGGGCGTACGGGCAGCAGATGGCGGCGCGCGTGGCGCCCGTCGAGGCGGTCGAGATGCTGGCGGAACAGCGGGTCGAGCAGGGACATGATGCGGGCGTGATAGCAGAGCGCGCCGCTGGGACGAAAGGCCCGAATAGCGCAGGTGCCCCGGCACCGCGGCGGCGCTAGACTGGCGCGGCCATGCCGTCCGATCCCGTCTTCCACGACCGTTCCGACACGCTGCCGTCCGAGCCCGGCGCCTATGCGCTGCTGATCGCGCTGGACCGTGCGCTGACCCTTCGCCTGCCCGGCAAGCCGGAAAAGGTGCTGGCGCCGGGCCGCTACCTCTATTGCGGCAGCGCGCGCGGGCCGGGTGGCCTGCGGGGTCGGGTCGGGCGCCATTTCCGCCGGGACAAGCCGGAGCGGTGGCACATTGACCGGCTGACCGCGGCGGGCCGGATGCTCGGCGCCTGGATCGTTCCCGGCGGGGACGAATGCGCCCTGGTCGCGGCGCTGTCCGGTCTGCCGATGCCGGTTCCCGGCTTCGGCAGCAGCGATTGCCGCCGTTGCGCCAGCCACCTGCTGCATTGGCCGGACGGAGCGTCGATTCCGCTGCCCGATGCGCCATTTTGAGGCTCCGGGCGCGGCCCGCGGCGGGAATTGAGGCGAATTGCTTGGTTTGACCATCCTCCGAGGGTTATAGTCCCCCGTGATCGGGAGGCGGGCATGAAGACATTGACCCACAGCCGCCGGGCCCACAATCGACGGGATGTCCTCCGGGCTTTCGGGGGCGCCTTCGGGGCCGCGGCCATGCTTCTGACGGCCCCCCAGGCGTTGGGGCAGGTGGCACCGTCCACCCTTGGATCGCCCGACTTGGGCGTCGGCGTCCTCTATTGCGGCGACCGCGCGGATTTCGGCTTCAACCAGGCCCATGCGGAGGCCGCCCAAGCCCTCGTCGGGCTGCCCGGCCTGCGGCTGGAGGAGCGGGAGCACGCCGCCGGCACGCTGGCCGCCACGGCGGAGGAGTTGGTCGGTCCCCAGGGCTGCCGGATCGTCATCGTCACCGCCGCGGGCGACGCCCTGCCGGGGCTGCTGGCCCAGGCCGATGCCCATCGCGACACGGTGTTCCTGTTCTCCGGCGCGCCGCTGGACCGCGACCGCCTGCCGATCAACACCGGCTTCTTCGAAGGCTATCTGGACGAGGCGCAGCACATTTCCGGCCTTGTCGCCGGCTACGCCAGCCGGGCGAAGACGATCGGGCTTGTCGCCTCCCACCCCGCGCCGGACGTGCTGCGCTGCGTGAACGCCTTCGCGCTGGGCGCACGGCGCGCCGATTCCGCCACCGCGCTGCGCGTTGCCTTTGTCGGCGAGACGGCGACGCCGCGGCAGGTCGCCGAGGCCGCCCGCGCGCTGGCCGAGGGCGGGGCCGACGTGCTGGCCGCCCAGCTCGACGGGGCACGCCCGGTCTGCGAGGTGGCGGAGGCGCACGGCATCCTGTGCTGCGGCCTGCACACCGACCTGTCGGCCTTCGCGCCGCAGGGCTTCCTGACCGGGGCCGAATGGGCCTGGGAGAAGGCCTACGCCGAGGCCGTCGCGCTGATCGCCGCGGGCAAGCCGTGGAAGCATCTGCGCCAGGGCGGCTTCGACCAGGGCTTCGTGCGCAACACCGCCTACGGCCCGGCGGTGGGGGTGGAGGCGCGGGCCCACGCCGATGCGGCGCGGATGCAGCTCGCCAACGGCAACGCCGCCGTCTTCCGCGGGCCGATCCAGGACAACACCGGGCGGACGGTGGTCGCCAAGGGCAAGGCCCTGCGCGGCGGCGACGCGGAGCTTGGCCGCATGGTCTGGCTGGCCGACGGCGTCACCGAGATCGGGCGCTGACCCTCACGTCCCGCTTCGCTCGGCCCAGCCGCAGGCGGCCAGGGCGTCCCGCATGTGCGGCGGGGGCGGGGCGATTGCGGTGACCGGCTCGCGGTCGAAGGCCATGGTGAAGGTGACCGACCGCGCCAGCAGATGCAGGTTTCCCGGCGGCACGCGCACCGGTCCGTAGTAGGGCTCTCCCACCAGCGGGCAGCCGATGGCCGCGCTGTGGACGCGGAGCTGGTGGGTGCGCCCGGTCCGCGGCCGCAGCTCCAGCCACGCCCTCCCGTTGCCGGTTCCCAGCACCCGGTACTCGGTGACGGCGGGCTGGCCGGTGGGGTGCGTCACGATGTTCCAGGCGCCGGGGATCAGCAGCTTCAGCAAGGGGAAGTCGATGACCCCCTCGGCCTCCTCGGGGATGCCTTCGCTGACCGCCCAGTAGGTCTTCTCGACATGGCCGGCGGCGAACATGTCGCCCAGCCGCTTCAGCGCCCAGAGCGACCGGCCGAGCACGAGGCAGCCCGCCGTGTCGCGGTCCAGCCGGTGGGCCAGCCGCGGCGGCGTGCCGTCCCCCTCCGCCAGGAAGGGCAGGTAGAGGTCGAGATGGTCGGTGATCCGCCCGGCCTTGTGCACGGCCAGCCCGGCGGGCTTGTCGATGATGAAGACGTCCTCGTCCTCGTGCAGGATCCGGGCGCGCAGCGTGGCGGGTGTGAGGGTGGGTCCGGCGTCGCTCATGGGCGCCACCCAAGCACGGCGCGGCGGGACGGGCAAGCCCGCCGGCTGTTTCGCGTCGCGGAACCACATCGGCGGACGCTCTGTTGCCCAACGGGCGGCGCCGTGGACGAGTCTGGACCCATGCCGCCGCGCCACCCATCTGTACAAAATGACGAAGCACCGTGGCGAAGGGATGCGGGCGATGGCCGAACGCGACAATCTGCCGGCGCAGCAGCGCTCCACCCAGAGCGAGGTGGATGACTTCCTGAACCGTGTGGCGGCCCTTCCACGGGCAACGGGTGGGCCGCGCGGGCGGCTGATGTTCGCCATGGACGCCACGGCCAGCCGCGAGCCGACCTGGGACCGCGCCTGCCAGATCCAGGGCGAGATGTTCCAGGCGACCTCCGCGCTGGGCGGGCTGGACATCCAGCTCGTCTATTACCGGGGGTTCCGGGAGTGCCAGGCCAGCCCGTGGGTGGGCAACGCGCAGGATCTGCTGCGGCGGATGACGGCGGTGTCCTGCATGGCCGGCCAGACCCAGATCGCGCGGGTGCTGGGGCACTGCATCAAGCAGACGCGCGACCGCAAGGTCAACGCGCTGGTCTTCGTCGGCGACTGCATGGAGGAGGACGTCGATCAGCTCGCCCATCAGGCGGGCCAGTTGGGGCTTCTCGGCGTCCCGGTCTTCATCTTTCACGAGCGGGGAGACCTGATCGCCAAGCGCGCCTTCCAGACCATCGCGCGGCTCAGCGGCGGCGCCTATTGCCCGTTCGACGGCTCGTCCGCCCAGCAATTGCGGGACCTGCTGAGCGCGGTGGCCGTCTATGCGGCGGGCGGCCGGGCGGCGCTGGAGCATTACAGCCGCGGGCGGGGCGACGCGGTGCGGCTGCTCACCAGCCAGCTCGGGAACGGTCAGGGAGGACGTGGGGGGCAAAGCCATGCATCATAGGGCGGGATTCGTCTAGAGATGGGACAGAGCGGGATGTTTGGGTTTTTTCTCCTGGGCATCGCGCTGGTGGCGGGCCTCGCCATCCTGGCCCGCGTCTTCGTGTCCGCGGACCCGCGCACGCTGGCCACGGCGGTGCGCTATGGCGGCATCGCGCTGGCGGCCGTGACGGTCGTCATCCTGACCCTGACCGGGCGGCTGGGCACCGCCATGATGCTGGGGGCGCTGGCCTTTCCGTTGCTGACGCGCTGGCGGACGCTGCGCGACGCCTTCCGGCCCTCGTCCTACGGAGCGGCGAGCGGCGGGCAGACCTCGCAAATCGAGACGCTCTATCTGCGGATGACGCTGCAGCACGACACCGGGGCGATGGCGGGGGAGGTGCTGCACGGGCCGTGGCGCGGGCGGACGCTGGAGTCGCTGACGCTGGGGCAGGTGCTGGCGCTGCTGGAGGAGTGCCGGCGCGACGATCCGCAATCGGCCTCCGTCCTGGAAGCGTGGCTGGAGCGTTCCCATCCCGGCTGGCAGACGGCCGAGGATCAATCCGCTGGACCGACAAACAATCCCGGTTCGAAGGACAATGGCGGCGGTCGCGGCGGCGGTTCTATGACCCGCGACGAGGCCTATGATATTTTGGGGTTGTCGCCCGGAGCCACACCCGAACAGGTAAAGGATGCACACCGACGGCTGATGATGAAAGTGCATCCAGATCATGGGGGGTCCACCTATTTGGCCGCCAAGATCAACCAAGCGAAGGATTTGCTGCTGCGCAACTAACCTTTTGCCGGGTTACGGAAGGGGAGTTGCGTCACCGAAGTGTCTGTGGCAGAAAGCTGGACGAGCGTTTTGCAAAGCTGCGAATCGTCTCCATATTCGAAGTATTTCCTCAAGCAACCACAAGAGAACCCCAATGCGAAAGCCTGTGCGCAAGGTGGTGTTCCCCGTCGCCGGTCTCGGTACGCGCTTTCTGCCGGCGACCAAGGCGATTCCAAAGGAAATGCTGCCTTTGGTCGATCGGCCTCTGCTTCAGCATGCCGTGGAAGAGGCGCGGGCCGCCGGCATCGAGGATTTCGTGTTCGTCACGGGTCGCAGCAAGCGCGCCATCGAAGACCATTTCGACACCGACACGGAACTGAACCGCACCCTTGAGGAGCGCGGCAAGCAGGATGCCCTCGACGTGGTGCGCCACAGCGAGATCGCGCCGGGCCGCTGCTTCTACACGCGCCAGCAGGTTCCGCTGGGCCTCGGCCACGCGGTGTGGTGCGCGCGGGCGGTGATCGGCAACGACCCCTTCGCCATCGTCCTGCCCGACGATTTCGTCCAGGGCGACACCCCCTGCCTGAAGCAGATGGTCGACGCCTACAACGAGGTGGGCGGCAACATCGTCGCCGTGGTGGACGTCCCGCGCGAGCGGACCAGCAGCTACGGCATCCTGGACGTGGAGAAGGATGACGGCCGTCTGGCCACCGTCCGCGGCCTCGTCGAGAAGCCGAAGCCGGAAGAGGCGCCCTCCACCCTGTCGATCATCGGTCGCTACATCCTGCAGCCGGAGGTGTTCGACCATCTGGAGAAGCAGCAGCGCGGCGCCGGCAACGAGATCCAGCTGACCGACGCCATGGCCAAGCTGATCGGCACGCAGCCGTTCCACGGCCTGCGCTTCGAGGGCACCCGCTACGACTGCGGCGACAAGGTCGGCTTCATCGAGGCCACGCTGGCCCACGCGCTGCGTCGTCCGGACATGGCGGACAAGGTCCGCGAGATGCTGCGCAAATACTGCTGACGCGGGTGGCCGGCGGGGAGGGGGCGCCGCCCTTTTCCCGTCGGCCTGCCGTCGTCAGCGACCGCCGGCGGCACGACGCGGCGTGCGTGCGGCTTCCTCCGGCGGGGCGGAGCGGCGGAAGGTGCTGAGTTCGGGGATGCGGTTCACCGACAGGCCGGCGACCCGGCAGGGCACCACCTCCAACACCTGGAATCCCGCCTTGCGCGGGTAGCGGGCGCTGACGCGCTCGCGCACCTCCCGTTCCGTCTCGGCGGTCAGGAGACAGCGGCGGATGCCCACCCAGCCGCGCTGGCCCGTCATCACCGTGGCGTCGCTCGGCACATGCCGCACGGCGGCCTCCCAGAAGCGGCCCGGACGGGGTTCGGAGCGGTCGAACACGTGATAGCGCACGACCGGTGAGGCCTGCCGCGCCTCCAGCTCGTTCAGGGCGGCCTGCATGTCCTGCTCCGCCTTCACGGCGCGTTTCTCGGCCTCGGCGTGCTTCTGGGTGATCTGGGAATAGGCGGTGGCGATGTCCTCCACATCCTTCCCCACCTCCTCCATCTTCTCGCGGATGCGCAGTTGGCCCTGCCGCAGACCTTCCAACTGACGCCGCCAGTAGCGGTTGGACAGCACCGTCAGAACCATCAGCCCGAGGCTGAGATAGAGCATCATCCCGGTCATGCCGCCGCTCCTTCCGCGTCGGGGTCGGGCGCGTGGGCGAGCGGAACCACCATGGTCGGCAGGACGCCGTTCTTCACGGTGAAGGAGACCCGCGCCATCGCCGCCGCCTGGTCGACCGAGTAGGTCCAGACATGGGCGACGTTGGAATAGCTCCAGATCTGGCGGGCGAAGATCACGTCGCGCCGTTCGATGGACGGGAACTCATCCTGCACGGTCAGCCGGACCCAGAAGGCGCTGGCCTCCTCGCCGTCGCCCAGCTCGTGCACGAATTCCACCTTGGTGAATTCCAGCGCCCTGATCTCCGACAGCGCCTTCTGCCGGCGCCCGTTGCATTCGGTGGTGCGGGCCTGGAAAGCGGTCATCTCCTCCCGCCGCTGCTCCAGCTTGCGGGTCCATTCGCCCAGCGCGGTCTTCTTCCGGTCGTGCTGGCGCATCATCATGGTCTGGCGCGCCTTCTCCGAGGTGATCTGCCCGACGTCGATGACGATGGACAGGCCGAGCGCCGCGGCGCTGGTGACCAGCAGAAGCATGCCCAGGAACTCGGCCGATAGAACCATTGGTGTACCTTATGGTTGCGGCGGAAGCTGCGCGTCACCGTCATTGAGGACCGGGTTTCACGGCTTGGCATTGCGGTATTCCGTCGCATGGCCCGCCGGATGCAGACAGGAATATGTCGCGCGGTTGCAACAAACGGTCGATCGGCCTGAATCCCATTGATCTTTTCGGACCTATGCGCAAGCGTTCGGCCACAATGTCGCAGTGCTTGGACACAGTCCTGAAATGTTGCGCCCCTCCGGTCACAGGACTGACATTTCCACATTTCAAGGGGAGGACCCATGCTGGACCTGATGACTCGCGGCGACGAGGCGCTGGACACCATCCGCCGCACCTTCCCGGTGGCGCTCGGCGATTACGCCATGCCCGCCGGGGGCACCGGGCTGGTGATCATCGACGAGGTGAAGGGATTCGCCGCCGTCGGTTGCGGTCCGCTCGCCCCGGCGGCGCCGAACGCCCAGGTCGACCGCATGATCGCCGAGACGGACCGCCTGGCCCGCCGCTTCGCCGGGGCCGGCTGGCCGATCTGCGTCTCGCTGGACCGCCACGCCCCGGACAAGCCGGAACCGCCCTATCCCCCGCACTGCCTGATCGGCACCGGCCATGACGAGCTGGTGTCCGAGCTGGCCTGGCTCGAGTCGGAACCGTCGGCGACCCTGATCGCCAAGGACTGCATCAATTTCTTCATCGGCGCGACCGAAACGGACGGCGCGGGCAAGGCCGGGCGCAACCGGCTGGTGGACTGGGTGAACGGCAACCGGCTGGTGTCGGTCGTCACCGTCGGCATCTGCACCGACGTGTGCGTGATGGATTTCGTCCTGACCCTGCTGTCCGCGCGCAACCACGGCATGATGCCGACGCTGAAGGACGTGGTGGTCTACGAGCCGGGCTGCGCCACCTACGACCTGACGGCGGAGACGGCGCGGGATCTCGGTCTGCCGGAGACGGCGGTCCACCCGCAGGAGCCGGCGCACCACATGGGGCTCTACATGATGGCGTCGCGCGGCGCGCTGCTGACCAACACGCTGCGCTGAAGTGAGGCGGATCAGGGCTTTCGCTTTTTCCAAGCGGCTCTGGTAACATCCCTGCGTGGCAAGGGTCCCGATCGTTCAACCGGCTGTCCCAGGCCGGCGGAAACGGCTGGACGGCGCGGAGACGTCGCACGTGGAAGAGCGCTATCTGAGGGCGATCCGCAACGCGCTGGTCCGGCATCAGCAATGGCTGACGCGCGACCCGAGCATGAAGGGCCGGTGCGCCGACCTCAGCTTCCACAACCTGTCGGGCCTGGGCTTGCGCCGCATCAACCTCAGCAGCGCCAAGCTCAGCGGGGCGAACCTGAACAGCGCCCGGCTGTCGGGGGCCGTTCTGTCGCGCACCGACCTGTTCGGCGCCGACCTGTCAAAGGCCGACCTCACCGGCGCGTCGCTGGAGGGTGCCGACCTGCGCGGTGCGCGGGTGGAGGGGGCCTTGATGGAGGAGGCCAACCTGCGCGGCGCCGACCTGCGCAAGGGCATGATGCTGGGGGCCGACGAACGCAAGCCGGCGGGCAACGCGGACGGCAGCACGACCTTCATCGGGTCCAAGATGGCCCGCGCCATCCTGTCCGACGCCCGCCTGGCGCAGTGCGACTTCTCCGGTTGCGACATGGCCGGGGCGACCTTCTCCGGCAGCGACATGACCGGGACGATCCTGATCGGCGCCAATCTGATCGGCGCGGTGATGGAGCGGGTGGAGATGCAGGGCGCCCTGCTGTGCGGCGCCCGTCTGGACGACGAGCTGCGCCAGACGCTGGAGCGGCGCGGCATCGACGTGGACGGCACCGGGCTGGTCAGCCTCGCCGGGCGGATGGCCGAGAGCATTTCCGCCCACCAGCTCTGGGTCGAGCGCAACGCCGCCGCCGGCCTGCGGCTGGAGATGCAGCGCGTCGACCTGCGCGGCTACAATTTCGCCAACCAGCTCCTGGCCGGCAGCGTGATGCGCTTCTGCGGGCTGCGCGGGGCGGATTTCTCCGGGGCGAAGCTGGTCATGGCGGACCTGTCCTACTGCGATCTGCGCGAGGCGGACTTCACCAGCGCCGACCTGTCCGGCTGCAACCTGCGCGGGGCGAATCTGGCAGGGGCCAAGCTGTGGCGGGCTCGGCTGCGCCCGGTGGATCTGGCCGGGGACGGCAGCCGCCTGTGGCCGACCAACCTCGCCGAGGCCAGCCTGACCGGCGCCGATCTGCGCGACACCAGCCTCGCCCGCGCGATCCTGCACGGCACCGACCTGACGCGCATCCGCGCCACGGTGGAGACGCTGCGCGGCGCTGACCTGAGTTTCGCCGTCGGGGTCGAACCGCAATACGCTTGAAGGTGGCTACGAGGCGTCGGCGACCCGGATGCGGCCCTGGATGATGGCCGCGCGCGCCTCTTCCAGCCGGTCCTTCATGGCGGGGGTGACCAGCGCGCGGTTGTTGTCGTCCAGCGCGTAGTCGACGCCGCGCTCGGCCAGCCCGAGGGCGCGCGGGCCGGGGGTCCAGGCGCCGCTGCGGCCTTCCCCGAAGGCGCGCTCCACCGCAAGATCCACCCGCTTCAGCATCGAGGTCAGGATGGTGCCCGGGTAGAGGTGGTTCTGGTTGCTGTCCACCCCGATGGCGAGGCGCCCGCCGTCCTTGGCCGCTGCGAAGATCCCGAAATTGGACACGCCGGCCCCAGCAAACACCACGTCGGCGCCGCGCTGGAACTGGGCCTTCGCCACCTCCGCCCCGGTGGTCGGGTCGTTGAAGGCGGCGGGGGTGGTGCCGACGAAATTGACCAGCAGGCCGATGTCCGGGCGGGCGTGGCGGGCGCCCTGCTGGAAGCCGGCGATGAACTTGCGGATCAGCGGGATGTCCAGCGCCCCGATGAAGCCGACGGTTCCCGTCCGCGAGGCCATGGCCGCCAGCATGCCGACAAGGAAGGACCCCTCCTGCTCCTTGAAGGTCACGGACTGGACGTTCGGCGCCTCCACCACCGCATCGACGATGGTGAAGCGGACGGCGGGATGCTTCGGCGCGAGGCTGGCGAGCGGGGCGGCGTAATAGAAGCCGATCAGCGCGAGGTCGGTGACCCCGCGCCGCAGGAGGGCCGCCACCGCCTGTTCGAACTGCGCCGTGCCGGCGGGCAGATAGTCGCGGTAGGCGATCCCGGTGGCCTCCTTGAACCGCTCCGCCCCGGTGAAGGCGCCTTCGTTGAAGCTCTTGTCGAACTTCTGCCCGACCGCATAGAGCAGCCCCGGCGCGAAGTCCTGCGCCCGCGCCGGAGCGGCGAGCGTGGCGAGGCCGGCGGCGCCCAGCGCCAGGACGGAACGGCGGGAGAGATGGGTCGTCATCGGGCGGGCTCGGCGGTCAGGGTTTCGGACACCAGCGCCGCGTGCCGCGCCCGCAGCGGGGGCAGGGCGGGGCTGTCGGGCCGGGGCGGCTGGAGGACCAGCCGCGCGTCGGCGCGCCCGGTCGCGGCCAGGACCGCGCCGGGGAAGGCGTCGGCGGCGCGGCGCAAAAACTCCGCGAAGGCCTCGTCGGGCAAGCCGCTGTAGGGCGCCCCGCCGTCGCCGCGCAGATTCAGGAACAGCAGCGTGTCGCCGAAGGCGGTGTAGCCGCCGCCCAGCCCCTCATGCTCCGCCGCGGCGGCGAGGAAGAAGCGCTGGGCGCGGTCCGGTGTTAGGTCGCCGGCGGGAAAGCGGACCAGGGCATAGCCGGTGGCGCCGTCGACGCTGTCGAAGTCCGCCACCAGGACGCTCTCCTGCGAGAAGCTCCAGGCGATGGCCCCGGCCAGCCGGTCGGCGGGACCGTCCTCCAACCGCAAGGACAGGTGGAGCGACGGGTTGGTCCGGAGCCGGTAGCCACCCATCCGCAGGTCGGCGGCCGTGCCCGCTCCATCCAGGCCGGCGTCGTCGAGGACAGCGGGCAGCAGCTCGGTCCCGGCGCGCTCGGTGAGGCGCTGCCGCGCCTCGTAGGACGCGTCGGGCGGTGCGCCGGCGGGCACCGCCTCGAAGAACAGATGCTGTGCCACCGCCTGCGCAAAGGCGGGCGCGGAACCGAGGATCAGCGCGAGGGCGAGGGCAAGACGGCGCACCGGCCGGGTCTCCCGAACGAGGGGGGCGAGCGCAGTCTAGACGGGAAGGGTGTGTTGACGCATAGGTTAATCTTATGACGCTTGCGTATGGACGGCACCCCCGGGATGTGTGGTAGCATCGCCGACAACCGGCCGGCTGCGGCGGAAGAACCATGGGGAGGGAAGCGACATGACGGACGCGCGCACGCTGACGGGCAAGACCCTGTTCATCACCGGCGCCAGCCGGGGCATCGGCAAGGCGATCGCGCTGCGTGCCGCCCGCGACGGTGCCAACGTCGTCATCGCCGCCAAGACGTCGGAACCGCACCCCAAGCTGCCCGGCACCATCTTCTCCGCCGCGGAGGAGGTTGAGGCGGCCGGCGGCAAGGCTCTGCCGATCCTCTGCGACATCCGCGACGACGCCCAGGTGGCCGAGGCGGTGGCCCGCACGGTGGAGGCGTTCGGCGGCATCGACATCCTGGTCAACAACGCCAGCGCGATCAGCCTGACCGGTACGCTCGACACCCCGCTGAAGCGCTGGGATTTGATGATGGGGGTCAACGGGCGGGGGACCTTCGCCTGCGCCCAGGCCTGCCTGCCGCATCTGCTGAAGGCCGGGAACCCGCACATCCTGACGCTGTCGCCGCCGCTGAACCTGAACCCGCGCTGGTTCCAGCACCACACCGCCTACACCATCGCCAAATACGCCATGAGCCTGTGCACGCTGGGCATGAGCGCCGAGTTCCGCGGCAAGGTGGGGGTGAACTCCCTGTGGCCGCGCACGATCATCGGCACGGCGGCCATCGCCATGCTGAAGGGCGCCGCCGAGTTCGACAACTGCCGCAAGCCGGAAATCCTGGCCGATGCCGCCCACGCCATCCTGACCCGCGACGCCAGGACCTGCACCGGCCATTTCTTCATCGACGACGAGGTGCTGGCGGAGGAGGGCGTGACCGATCTGGAGCCCTACGCGGTCAAGCCGGGCGCCCCGCTGGCGCCGGACATCTTCCTGGATTGAGGGTGGTCTGAGGTAGCCGTGGAGCACCGTGGGGGCATGCCCACGGCTACCCCTTTTGCGTCTCGTGAACGCTCTTGGCGCAGAGCAGCGTTCCCACGATATCACAAGCATCGGCCACCGCTTTCGATTACACTGCGGTTTGTTTGCTCCCCAAATCGAAAGGGACCCTTTTCGCCGATCGGCTGATCCCCGGATTCAATCCGCCAACCGGCAAGTGTCCGCACGTCCCTTTCCAGTCTTGTTTGCACACACCGTCCGGTTGGGGCGGAGCGGATGCTCGAACAGCGTCAAACACTGAGCTTGTCCCAGAACAATCGGTTCATTCCGGAGCTCTTATGACCATCGAGCTGCACACCTTTACCGTCACCCTGAATCAGTCGGAAGCAACAGCGTACAAGAGCATGGCCGAGCATCGGGCCTGGGTCCGCACCGCGGTGTCCGACCTGTCGGAGGTGCTGCGCACTGCCGGCATGGGCGCGGAGGCCCGCCTGCGCGGGCACGACCGCTGCGGTCACCTCGTCGTCGAGGCGACTGACACGGGTGCGAACTTCCTGCGCACCCTGCCGGCCATCGTCAGCGTGGAGGTCCACTGACGGAAACCTCTGATGCACCCTCCTGGAAGAACCCTCTCCCCCCTGGGGAGAGGGCTGGGTGAGGGGGCGTTACGCCCGGTAGGGCGGATTAAAAACCCCTTATGCGCAAGCGGAGCGCCTTCGGCGCCCCCCTCATCCTAACCTTCTCCCCAGGGGGGAGAAGGAACGGCATCACAGCCCCTTCTTCGCGGCATCCCTCAGCCGGTGCAGGAAACGCTCGGCGCGGGCGAGTTCGCTCAGTTCCACATACTCGTCGGGCTTGTGGGCCTGCTCGATGTCGCCGGGGCCGCAGACCACGGCGGGGATGTTGGCGATGCTGGTGAACAGCGCGCCCTCCGTGCCGAAGGCCACCTTGCCGTGGCCGTTCTGCTCGGCAAGGTTCTTGACCAGCGTCACCTCCTCCGAGTCCGGCGGGGTGTCGAGCGCCGGGCTGTCCGACAGGGTTTCCCAGGAGAAGCCGGCGTCGGGGCGGACGGCGCGCATCTCCGGTTCCAGCGTCTTGGCGAAGTCCCGCAGTTCCTTCAGCATCGGCGCCACGGGGTGGTCGGCGAGATGCCGGATCTCGAACTCGAAGGAGGCGTCGGAGGGGACAATGTTGCGGGCCGTGCCGCCCTCCATCACCCCGGTGTGCACCGTGGTGTAGGGCACGTCGTAATCGTAGTCGAACGGTCCCTGCTCGGCGAAGCGGCGGCCCATGCCGCGCAGGAAGGACACCAGCTCCGCCGCGTATTCCACCGCGTTCACCCCCTGCGGGGCGAGCGAGGAGTGGCAGGCGTGGCCGTGGACGCGGCAGCGCAACGCCACCTTGCCCTTATGGCCGACGATCACCCGCATCCGCGTCGGCTCCCCGACGATGCACAGGCGCGGCTTGACCGCCATCCCGGCGAGCTGGGTCAGCAGGCCGGGCACGCCGAGGCAGCCCAGCTCCTCGTCGTAGGAGAAGGCGTAATGGACCGGCGTCGTCAGATTGGCGGCCAGGAAGTTCGGTGCCATGGCCAGCGCCGCCGCGATGAAGCCCTTCATGTCCGCCGTGCCGCGCCCGAACAGCTTGCCGTCGCGCTCCGTCAGGGTGAAGGGATCGCTGGACCAGTCCTGGTCGTCCACCGGCACCACGTCGGTGTGGCCGGACAGGCAGACGCCGCCGCGGTCCATCGGGCCGATGGTGGCGTAGAGGTTGGCCTTGGTCCGCTCCTCGTTGAACACCAGCGTGCTGGATACCCCCAGCGCCGCCAGATGGTCGCGGATGTAGTGGATCAGGTCGAGGTTGGAGTTGCGGCTGGTCGTGTCGAAGGCGATCAGGTCGCGCAGCAGCTCCAGCGTGCGCGGGCTGCACGCGGATGGGCCGGCGGGATCGGGTGAGGGCATCATGGACCTGTGGTTTCGTTCAGATGGCAGGCGGACCAGCGCCGGGGCGCGATCTCGCGCAGGGCCGGGCGTTCCGCCGAACAGCGTGGCATCGCGTGCGGGCAGCGCGGGTGAAAGGCGCAGCCCGACGGCGGGTCGAGGGGCGATGGAATCTCTCCGCGGATCGGCGCGAACCGCCGCTTCTCCACGGACACGCGCGGCGCCTCGTCCAACAGCGCCTTGGCATAGGGATGATTGGGTTTGTCGAACAGCTCCGGTGTCGGGGCCAACTCCACGATCCGTCCAAGATACATGATCGCGGTGCGGTCGGAAATGTGTTCCACGACGCCCAGGTCGTGGCTGATGAAGAGATAGGTCAGCGACAGCTCTTCGCGCAGGCGCATGAACAGATTGATGATCTGCGCCTGGATCGACACGTCGAGCGCGGCCACCGACTCGTCGCAGACCAGCACGTCCGGCTTCACCGCCAGCGCGCGGGCGATGCCGATGCGCTGCCTTTGTCCGCCGGAGAACTGGTGCGGGTAGCGCCGCAGATAGGCCGGGTCCAGCCCGACCTGCCGCAGCGTCGCAGCCACATACTCCTCCGCCTCCCGCCGGGGAACCAGCCCATGGACCACCGGTGCCTCCCCGACGATGTCGGCCACGCGCAGGCGCGGGTTGAGCGAGGCCATGGGGTCCTGGAAGACCATCTGGATCTTCAGGTTGGCGTGGTGGCGGTCGGCCGGCGACAGCTCCCGCAGGTCGCGGCCGCGCCAGCGGATGGTGCCCGCGCTCGGCGGCAGGATGCCGGCGACCATACGGCCCAGCGTGCTCTTGCCGCAGCCGGATTCACCGACCAGTCCGACCACCTCGCCCTCGGCGATGGACAGGTCCACGCCGCTGACCGCCTGCACCGCCCGGTCGTCGATGGCCGCCCCCAGCCGGCGGGCGAAGCGCTCCACCACGTCCAGCTTGCGCGAGAAGCGCTTGGTCAGCCCGTCCAGTTCGATGATGGATGCGGCGCTCATGCGGCGTCTCCCCGCGCTTCGGCTCCGACGGGGTTCCAGCAGCGCCAAGCCCGATCCTCCCGCTCTCCCACCAGTTCGGGCATGGTCGTGCAGGCACCGGTGGACCGGTCGCAGCGCGGGCGGAAGGCGCAGCCCTCCGGCAGGTCGAGGACGGAGGGCGTCATGCCGGGGATGGAGCGCAACGGCACGCCGCGCCGGTTGCGGCTGGGCACCGACTCCAGCAGGCCGCGGGTGTAGGGGTGGCGCGGGTTGCCGATGATCTCGGCCACCGTCCCGGTTTCCACCACCCGGCCCGCGTACATCACCGCCACCCGGTCGGCCAGCGCCGACACGACGGCGAGGTCGTGGGTCACCCAGATCAGCGCCGTCCCCGTCTCGCGGCAGAGTTTTTGCACCTCGAACAGGATCTGCGCCTGGATGGTGACGTCGAGCGCGGTGGTCGGCTCGTCGGCGATGATCAGGTCCGGGGAGTGCAGCAGCGCGATGGCGATGGCGACGCGCTGGCGCATCCCGCCGGAGAACTGGTGCGGGTAGGACGCCAGCCGTTCGTCGGGCGAGGCGATGCCGACGCGGGCCAGCGCCCGGCGCGAGCGTTCCCAGGCCTCGGCCCGGCTGACCGTCTCGTGAGCCCGCACGGCCTCGACCATCTGCGTGCCGATGCTCAGCACCGGGTTCAGCGTCATCATCGGGTCCTGGAAGATCATGGCGATGCGCCGCCCTCGGATAGCGCGCAGCCGCTTCTCCCCGGCGCGAACCAGATCCTCGCCCTGGAACAGCACCCGGCCGCCGACCACCCGGCCCGGCGGATCGACGAGGCCGAGGATGGATTGCCCGGTCACCGACTTGCCGGAGCCGGACTCGCCGACCAGCCCAAGGATCTCGCCGCGGTCGAGGCGCAGGTCGACCCCGTCCACCGCCTTCACGGTGCCGGCGCGGGTGAGGAAATGGGTCTTCAGCCCGTCCACGCGCAGCAGGGGTTCGGTCATCGCGTGCCCCCTTTCAATGGTTGAGCCGCGGGTTGAGGACGTCGCGCAGCCGGTCCCCCACCAGATTGATCGCCACGATGGTGACCAGCAGGGCGAGGCCGGGGAACAGGCTGACCCAGTAATCGCCTGAGAGCATGTACTGGTAGCCCGACGCGATCAGCATCCCCAGCGACGGCTGGGTCACCGGCACGCCGACGCCGAGGAAGCTCAGCGTCGCCTCCAGCGCGATGGCGTGGGCGACCTGGACCGTCGCCACCACGATCAGCGGCGGCAGGCAATTGGGCAGCAGGTGGCGCATCATGATCCGCCGGTGGGGCAGGGCCAGGCATTGCGCGGCCTCGATGTATTCCTTGCGCCGCTCCACCAGGGCGGAGCCGCGGATGGTGCGCGCGTAGTAGGCCCACTGCACGGCGGCCAGCGCGACGATGACCTTGTCGACCCCCTTGCCCAGCAGGGCCAGCAGGATCAGCGCGATCAGGATGGCCGGGAAGGAGAGCTGGATGTCGACCAGCCGCATCACCAGCCCGTCCACCCGGTCCCCCGCATAGGCGGCGAGCAGCCCGACCGCCACCCCGACGGCGAGCGCGATCAGCGTGGCGACCACCCCGACCAGCAGGCTGGTGCGCAGGCCGAAGACGATGGCCGACAGCATGTCGCGCCCCTGGTCGTCGGTGCCCAGCCAGTAGGTCCAGCCGCCGCCGCCCAGCGACCCCGGCGCCATCATGCTGTCGAGGATATCCAGTTGCGCGAGGTCGTAGGGGTCCTGCGGCACCACCCAGCGGGCGAGCAGGGCGGCCAGCACGATCAGCACCAGCACCGCCAGCCCGGCCAGCGCCGTGCGCGACCGCGCGAAGTCCCGCACCAGCCGCAGGAAGGGGGTTTCGACCGGCGGGGCCTTGGCGACGACGCTGCTCATGCCCGCCCCCCGCCCAGCCGGATTCGCGGGTCGAGCAGCGAATAGACCAGATCGACGATCAGGTTGATGACGACGAACAGCAGCACCGTCACCAGCAGATAGGCGATCACCACGGGCCGGTCGAGCTGGAGGATGCTGTCGATCAGCAGCTTGCCCATGCCCGGCCAGGCGAAGACCGATTCCGTAACCACGGAAAAGGCGATGACGCTGCCCAGCTCCAGCCCGAGGACGGTGACCACCGGGATCATGATGTTCTTCAGGATGTGCACCCCGACCACCCGCGCGGGCGCCAGCCCCTTGGCGCGGGCGAACTTCACATAGTCCTGCAAGGCGACCTCCCGCGTGCCGGCGCGGGCCAGACGGATGACCAGCGACAGCTTGAACAGGGCCAGATTGAGGGCGGGCAGGATCAGATGGGCCAGCCCGTCGGCGGTCAGAAAGCTCCACTGCACGCCGAACAGGCTGGCCGTCGCGCCGCGCCCGCCCGCCGGCAACCAGCCCAGAGTCACCGCGAAGGCCATGATGAGCATCATCCCCACCCAGAAGGTGGGCAGCGAGAAGCCGAGGATCGAGCCGGTCATGATGACCCGCCCGGCCAAGCTGTCCGGCTTCAGCCCGGCCCACAGCCCCAGCGGGATGCCCAGCACCACGGCCACCAGCATGGCGCAGAGCGCCAGCTCCAGCGTTGCCGGGAAGCGCTGAAGCACAAGGCCGAGCGCCGGCACACCATGGACGAAGCTGGTGCCGAGGTCGCCGCCGAGCGCGCTGTCCACGAAGCGGATGAACTGCTCGTGCATGGGCTTGTCGAGCCCCAGCCGGGCGATGGCGGCGGCGCGTTCGAACGCGTCGGCCTCGGGGCTGATGAGCACGTCGATGGGGTTGCCGATGGCGAAGATGCCGGCGAAGACCAGCACCGACATCGCCACCACGACGACCGCGCTCTGCGCCAGCCGCCGGAGGATGAAGACAAGCATGGCGCCTTTACCCCGCGGGTGTGACGGATGAGGAAGCACTGCTCCCTCTCCCGTCCCGGGAGAGGGAGGGGCCCGCCGCATGGCGGCGGGAGGGTGAGGGTAAAGCCAAGGATGAGGGTTCCGATCCTCGCACGACCCTCACCCGCCCGCTTCGCGGGCACCCTCTCCCGGGGCGGGAGAGGGGTGTACAGATCACTTCGCGGGGGTCACCTTCTGCGCCAGCGTGTACTGGTCGGCGCGCGGTTCGTAGCTCAGCCCCTTCTTCATCGCCCAGACCGTCACCTCGTAATGCAGCGGGATGATGATGTCGGCGTCCATCGCCCGCTTCACCGCGGCCTGGAGCAGCTTTTCCCGCTTTGCGTCGTCCACGGTCGCCAGCGCCGTGTCCAGCATGCCGTCCAGCTCCGGGTCGGAATAGCTGGTGTAATTGGTCGTGCCGTAGCCCTTCTCCTTGATCGGCGTGGCGATCAGCGCCTTCAGCGGCGAGGACATCTCGCCCGAATCGGCGCCCCAGCCGGCCAGAAAGACGCTGTATTCCTGCTTGTTGCGCTTGGAGAAGAAGACGTTGGCGGTGGTCGCGTCGACCTGGGTCTGCACCCCGATGCGGGTGAACATCTGGGCGACCGCCTGGGCCACCTTGTCGTCGTTGATGTAGCGGTCGTTCGGTGTGCCGAGCGTGAGCTGGAAGCCCTTCGGGTAGCCGGCCTCGGCCAGGAGCTGCTTGGCCTTGTTGGCGTCGGTGGCGACCGTCACCTCCGGGTTGTTGCCGTAGAAGCCGGCGGGGAGATACTGGTTCGCCGGCTCCGCCACGCCCATCATGATGCGCTTCACGATGGCGTCGCGGTCCACCGCCAGCGACAGCGCCTTGCGCACCTTCGGGTCCTTCAGCGGGTTCTTGCCGTCGGTGCCGGTGATGGTCGGCGGGGTGTCCTGGACGCCCAGCGCCAGATAGATCACGCGGTTCGACTGGGCCTGGGCCAGGGAGACGTTGGGGGCGGACTTCAGCCGCTCGATGTCCTGCACCGGGGGCGATTCGATGATGTCCACGTCGCCGGCGAGCAGGGCGGCGACGCGCGGCCCGTCGCTGGTGATCGGGCGGAAGACCACCGTGTCCCAGGCCGGCTGCGGTCCCCAATAGTCGGGGTTGCGCTCCAGCACCTGCCGGTCGCCCTTGGTGTAGGACTTGTGCTTGAACGGCCCGGTGCCGATCATCAGCGAGCCGTCGTTGAAGGCCTGCGTCGTCGGCCAGGACTCGGCCTTGCAGCCCGCCTTGTCGAAGGTGACGGCCCCGCCCCCCGCCGCCTTGGCGGAGATGATGCCGAAGGTCGACAGCTCCACCGGCAGAAGCGGGTAGGGCTTGCCGGTCCTGATGATCAGGGTGTGCGGGTCCGGCGCCTCGATTCCCGCAATGCCCTTGGTGTAGACCGTGAAGGAGGAGGGGCTGTTGGCGACATTCGGGATGCGGCAGACCGAGTAGACGAAGTCCTGCGCCGTGAACTCCGTGCCGTCGTGGAACTTCACGCCCTTGCGCAGCTTGAATTCCCAAGTGGTTTCATCGATGGCGCGCCAGCTTTCCGCCAGCTCGGGCTGGAGCCGCATCTTGGCGTCCATGCTGACCAGCGATTCGAACACATGCTTGCGGGCGCGCGTGTTGGGGCCGAGGTTGTGGTAGTGCGGGTCGAGCGCGCTCGGCTCCGCCGAGGTGCCCACCGTCAGGGTCGCGGCCTGCGACGGCGTCGGGGCCGCGGCCAGCAAGGCCAGGGCGGCGACCGTCGGCAGGACTTGTTTCAAGGTTCCGGAACGCAGCACACCCGCAAGGCGCCGATCACGCCCATGCCGATCACGTAAGGCCATCCCTCGTCCCCCTGATTGTACGTTTGATTTGTACCCGTGAAGCAGGCTCCCAGCCCTTTGGACCACGGTTGTTGCGGCCCGATTCTTGTCGTTCGGCTCGCCGCAGGCGGGGCGGCGGCACGTATGTGTTCAACGATCAGAGCTTGAAACCATTGATCTGTCAACAGGGTCCGGTCTTCTGACCTATCCGGTTTTTCCCGATGGAATGCTTTGGCAAAAGGCCCCGGACGGGGCAGGATCGGTTCACCCGAAAACGCCAACGCAGAGAGCGAGGGGATTAGAGATGAAGACCTGCCAATCCTTCTACATCGGCGGTGCCTGGACCGAACCCGCGGCGGGCGCCACCGTGATGGAGGTGTTGAACCCGGCGACGGAGCAGGTGTCGGGCACCGTTGCGCTCGGCGGGCCGGAGGACGCGCAGCGCGCGGTGGCGGCGGCCCACGCCGCCTTCGACGGCTTTTCCCGCACCCCCCTGAACGAGCGGCTGGAACTGCTGGCCGCCGTCTGCGCGCTCATCGAGAAGCGCATGGACGAGGTGGCCGACGCCATCACCGAGGAGATGGGCGCGCCCCTGGCGGCGCTGTCCAAGCCGGCGCAGGCCTTCATGGGGCTGGCCCATTTCAAGACGGCCCTGGAGGCCGCCCGCGAGTACCCGTTCGAGCGGACCCGCGGCACCACCCGCATCCTGCGCGAGCCGGTCGGCGTCTGTGCCATGATCACGCCGTGGAACTGGCCGATCAACCAGATCGCCTGCAAGGTCGCCCCGGCGCTCGCCACCGGCTGCACGATGGTGCTGAAGCCCAGCGAGTTCGCCCCCTATTCGGCCTGGATCTTCGCCGAGATCCTGCACGAGGCCGGGGTGCCGGCGGGCGTCTTCAACATGTTCTACGGCGACGGCGCGGTGGTCGGCCCGGTCCTGGCCTCGCACCCGCTGGTCGACATGGTGTCGCTGACCGGTTCGACCCGGGCCGGGGCGTCTGTGTCCCACAACGCCGCCGACAGCATCAAGCGCGTGTCGCTGGAACTGGGCGGCAAGTCCGCCAACATCATCTGCGAGAGCGCCGACCTGACCAAGGCGGTGACCCACGGCGTGCGGTCGATGATGTCCAACACCGGGCAGAGCTGCAACGCGCCGTCGCGCATGTATGTCCCGGCCTCCCGCCTGGACGAGGCGGAAAAGATCGCCGCCCAGGTCTGCGCCCGTCTGGTGGTCGGCGACCCGCGCGGCGACCGCACCGGCGTCGGCCCGATCGCCAACCAGCGCCAGTACGAGCGGGTGCAGCGCCTGATCCAGGCCGGCATCGCGGAGGGAGCGTCCCTGCTGTGCGGCGGCCCGGGCCGCCCGGAGGGGCTGGAGCGCGGCTTCTACGCCAAGCCCACCGTCTTCAGCCGCGCCACCGACGGCATGACCATCATGCGCGAGGAGATCTTCGGCCCGGTGCTGACCATCCGCCCCTACGAGGACATCGAGGAGGCGATCCGCAGCGCCAACGACTCGCTCTACGGCCTGTCCGGCTATGTCTACGCCGGGACGGTGGACGAGGCGCGCGCGGTGGCGAAGCGTCTGCGCACCGGCATGGTGCATCTGAACGGCGCCTCCATCGACCTTGCGGCGCCCTTCGGCGGTTACAAGCAGTCGGGCATCGGCCGCGAGTGGGGCGAGGTCGGGTTCGAGGAGTTCCTGGAGACCAAGTCCGTCTACGGCAGCGAACCGGCGGCGTAAGGGCTGATTCGACGATGAAATTCCCTCTCCCCAGAGGGGAGAGGGCTAAACGGTTACGCCTCCGCGGTCTTGGCGGCGGCGACGAATTCCTTCGCGTCGGCCTTGCCCAGCCCGTTGAAGAACAGGTTCAGCAGGACCGCCGCGATGGTGCCCAGCAGGATCCCGCTGTGCAGGAGCGGCGACAGGAAGGGCGGCATCTTCTGGAAGATCTTGTCGGCGACCAGCGGCACCATGCCCAGGCTGATGCTGATGGCGACGACGTAGATGTTGCCGCGGTTGGTCGTGTAGTCGACCTTCGCCAGGATCTTGATGCCGGTCGCCGCGACCATGCCGAACATCACCAGCCCGGCCCCGCCCAGCACATAGGTGGGGACGGAGGCGACGACGTGGGCGAGCTTCGGGAACAGGCCGAAGGCGATCAGGATGACGCCGCCCGCCACGCAGACCCAGCGGCTGCGCACCCCGGTGATCCCGACCAGCCCGACATTCTGCGAGAAGGAGGTGTAGGGGAAAGTGTTGAAGACGCCGCCGATCAGCGTGCCCAGACCGTCGGTGCGCAGGCCGCGGGTGAGCTGCTCCGGCGTCACCGGACGGCCGACCATTTCGCCAACCGCCAGGAACATGCCGGTGGATTCGATCATCACGACGATCATCACCAGCGACATGGTCAGGATCGACCAGAACTCGAACACCGGCATGCCGAACTGGAACGGGTAGATGACATCCACCCACTTGGCCTGTCCCACCCCGTCGAAGCTGACCAGACCGAGCACCATGGTCAGGGCGAAGCCCGCGACGATGCCCAGCAGGACCGAGATGTTGGCCCAGAAGCCCTTGGCGTATTTGGTCACCAGCAGGATCACCGCCAGCACGAACAGCGCGATGCCGAGATAGAGCGGGTCGCCGAAATTCGGGTTCCCGGCCCCGCCGCCGGCCCAGGTGATGCCCACCCGCATCAGCGAGATGCCGATGATGGCGATGACGGTCCCCGTCACCACCGGCGGGAACAGCGGCAGCAGGCGCCCGACCAGCGGGGCGGCCAGCGTGGCGAAGACGCCGGCCCCGATCACCGCGCCGTAGATGCCGAGCAGTCCCAGCGACGGGTTTCCCGCCATGGCGACCATCGGCCCGACCGCGGCGAAGGTTACGCCCATCATCACCGGCAGGCGGATGCCGAACTTCCAGAAGCCCAGCGTCTGGATCAGCGTGACGATGCCGCAGGCGAACAGGTCGGCGTTGATGAGCAGGGCGATCTGGTCCTTGGGCAGCTTCAGCGCGCCGCCGATGATGAGCGGCACGGCGATGGCGCCCGCGTACATCACCATCACGTGCTGCATCCCCAGCGCCAGCAGGCGCAGCAGCGGAAGCTTTTCGTCAACCGGATGGGGGGCAGATGAGGTTTCCACCGACGACATGATTCATGACCTCCGCGAATGAACAGGCGCGAAGTGCATGGCCCGTGCCACAACCAATGGGGCGGAGGATCGTGGTGGGGTCCGCCCGGATGTGCCGCGAAAGGCGGCGGTGCCAGGGAGGGATGCTCAATCCATGGGCAGCCCCATATCCCCTCTCCCCTCTGGGGAGAGGGTTTAGGGTGAGGGGGCTGCGCGTGGCGGATCGTCCGGCACAAGCGCAACCCCCTCACCGGCCCTTCGGGCCACCCTCTCCCCGGAGGGGAGAGGGCTATTGCACCGCAAGTGAAGGGGCTTGGGTCAGGGCCGCGCGCCGGACAGCGGTTGCGCCGCTTCCGCCACCACCGCCTTGCGGACGGGCAGGCCGGCGCCGCGCAGGGCTTCGGTGATGCGGTCGCCGTGGCCCTCGTCCTCGACCTCGATCAGCAGGGCGACCTCGGCGGACTTGACGGAGAAGGCGCCGAACAGGCGCTGGTGCTGCACGTCGATGATGTTGCCGCCGCACTCCGCCACGATGCGGGCCACCTGGGCCAGCGCGCCGGGCTGGTCGGCCACGTCGATGTCCAGGTTGATCAGGCGCCCGTCGCGGGCGAAGCCGCGCATCAGCACGTTGGCGAGCGTGCGCGTGTCGATGTTGCCGCCCGACACGATCAGGCCGACCCGCTTGCCGCGGAAGCGCTCGGGGTGGAAGAGCAGGGCGGCCAGACCGGCGGCCCCGGCGCCCTCCGCCACGGTCTTCTCCACCTCGATCAGCATGGCGATGGCCCGTTCGATCACCGCCTCGGGCACCAGCACCACGTCGCAGCCGTTCTGCTTCAGGATGTCCATGGGCCGGTCGCCGACGTCGCGCACGGCGATGCCCTCGGCCACCGTCGGACCGCCGACCTTGACCGGCTGCCCGGCGAGGCGCTGCGCGGCGGCGGGGTAGGTCTCCACCTCCACCCCGACGACCTCCAGGCCGGGCCGCAGCGCGCGCGCGGCGACCGCGGCCCCGGCCGCCAGCCCGCCGCCGCCCACCGGGATGGCCAGCGCGTCGAGGTCCGGCACCTCCGCCAGCATCTCCAGCACGACGGTGCCCTGGCCCGCGATGACCGCGTCGTCGTCGTAGGGATGGACGAAGACCAGCCCGTCCCGCTTGGCGAGGTCGTGGGCGAAGGCCGCGGCCTCGGCCAGGGAATCGCCCTCCAGGATGACGGTGGCGCCGTGGTAGCGCGTGCGCTTGACCTTCACGAAGGGGGTGAAGCGCGGCATGACGATGGTCGCCGCGATGCCCAGCCGCTTCGCGTGGTAGGCCACGGCCTGGGCGTGGTTGCCGGCCGACATGGCGATCACCCCGGCCTGCCGCTCCTCCAGCGTCAGGTGCAGCAGCCGGTTCGCCGCCCCGCGCTCCTTGAAGGAGGCGGTGAACTGGAGGTTCTCCAGCTTGACCCAGACCTCGGCGCCGGTGATCTGCGACAGGGTTTCCGAGCGCAGGAAGGGCGTGCGGCTGATGCGTCCGGCCAGCCGTTCGGCGGCGGCGTGAATGTCGTCGATGGTGACCGGCATGTCCTGTGCTTCCTCTACGAACCGCCCTTCCCAGGCGCGCTGGAGACCGCACCGTACAGGTCCGGGCGGCGGTCCGCCAGATGCGTGCCGACCCGGCGCAGGGCGGGGTCGAGATCGACGGTCAGCAAAATCTCGCCGTCGCCGGCCCGCGCCAGCACCGATCCGTCCGGCGCCGCCACACTGCTGAGCCCGCAATAGCGCAACGTTCCCTCCCGCCCGCAGCGGTTGGCGTAGGCGACGAAGATACCGTTCTCGAAGGCGCGGGCGGGGACGATGGTGGTGGCGACGATCTCGTAGGGCGCCATCAGCGCGGTCGGCACCAGCAGCGCGTCCACCCCGGCCAGCGCGTGGCGGCGCACCAGTTCCGGGAACTCCACGTCGTAGCAGATCGCCACGCTCACCCGCATCCCGCCAACCTCCGCGGTCGGGAAGGCGTCGCCGCCCGGCGCGAAGGAGCCGCGGTCGAGGTCGCCGTAGAGATGGGTCTTGCGCTGGTTCAGCAGGGGCCGCCCGTCCGCCCCGATCAGTTGCGCGGCGTTGTAAACGGCGCCGTCCGTCCCGCGCTCCGGATAGCCATAGAGGATGGCGATGCCATGCCGCCGGGCCATCTCGGCGACCCGCGTGGCCATCAGCCCGTCCGCCGGCTCGGCCAGGGCGCGCACCGCCGCCGCGCCGATGTCGTAGCCGGTCAGGCCCATTTCCGGCCCGACCAGCAGGGCGGAGCCGAGCCCCGTCGCCTCCGCCGCCGCCCGCTCCAGACGGTCGAGGTTGCGGTGCGGCGCACCGGGCTCCGCGTCCGCCTGGAACAGGCTCAGCCGCATGGCGTCAGCCTCGGCCCTGGCGTTTGGCGAGGGCCCGCACCGACAGGCAGAGGATTTCGAACAGCATCTGCGCGCCGGCGTGGGCGGTGTTGGTCGTCGCGTCGTACTGGGGCGCCACCTCCACCACGTCGCCGCCGATGATGTCCAGCCCGTCGAGCCCGCGCAGGATCGCCAGTGCCTCCCGCGTGGTCAGGCCGCCGACCTCCGGGGTGCCGGTGCCGGGGGCGAAGACCGGGTCCAGGCAATCGACGTCGAAGGAGACGTAGACCGGCCCGTCGCCCACCACCTTGCGCGCCGTCTCGATGACGCTGGCGATGCCGCGCTCCGGAATGTCCTCCGCGTGGATCACGGTCATGCCGCTGTCGTAGGAGAACTCCCACAAATACTCGGTGCTGCCGCGGATGCCGATCTGCACCGTGCGCTCCGGGTCCAGCACGCCGTCCAGGACCGCCTGCCGGAACGGGCCGCCGTGGTGGAACTTGGCGCCCTCGTAGGGGCCGCCGGTGTCGCAATGGGCGTCGAAGTGGATCATGCCCACCGGACGCTCGCGGCCCAGCGCCTTGAGGATCGAATAGGTGATGGAATGGTCGCCGCCCACCGACAGCGGGATGACGCCCGCGTCCATCACGCGGTTGTAGAAGGCCAGGATGTCGCCGTGGCACGCCTCCAGGCTGAAGCGGCTGGACAACGGTACGTCGCCGACATCGGCGAGCTTGCAGGAGGCCGCCGGGACCATGCGCAGGGCGTGCTCGTAGGGGCCGATGCGCTCCATCCCGCGCACGGCGCGCGGGCCGAGGCGGGCGCCGGCCCGGTTGGTGACTCCCAGGTCCATCGGCACGCCGATCAGCGCGATGTCCAGCCCGCCGAAGTCCGCGGCGTCGGCCGCGTCGGGGCGGTAGGGGGCGTCAAGCAGGGTGGACACCCCGGCGAAGGGCTGCACCCGCTTGCCGCCGGAGAACTGGAGGGCGGCAACCCGCTGGAACTCCGGATCGTGGAAGTCGTCGCCGCCGGAGCCGCTGTACTTCGTACGCAAACGATCAAGCTTCTGAGGGTCGATCATCGTCCGGATCTCTTTGAAAATGGAAAGGGTTATCAGTCGTTCTTCGACGTCAGTCGTTTTTGGCCCAGGCGCCGAGCAGGCGGGGCAGGTCGCCGAACCACGCGATCAGCCCGAAGACCACCGCCGTCAGCGACACGAACAGCACCGTCACGGCGGCCATGGTCGGGGTGTAGCCGTAGCGGAGCGCGTTGAAGATCTTGATGGGCAGCGTTTCCAGCGTGAAGCCGACCACCATGTAGGCCACGATGTACTCGTTCAGCGACAGCACGAAGGCGAAGGCGAAGCCGGAGATCACGTAGGGCCGCACCAGCGGCATCACCACCGTGCGCAGCACCGTCCGGTCGTCCGCCCCCATGGTCGCCGCGGCCTCCACATAGGAGCGGTCCACCGCGCCGAAGCCCAGTGACAGCGTGACCAGCGGCAGCGTCACGAAGAACACCGCGTGGCTGACCACCACCGTCCAGGGCGACCCGTATTCCCCCACCGCCGCCCAGAAGCTGAGGAATCCCAGGGCGGTGATGACCGGCGGCAGAATGAAGGGCGTCATGCCCAGCACCTCGAACGCCCGCGCCCAGGGCGCGCGCCAGCGCCACAGGAACCAGGCCAGCGGGAAGGCGATCAGCACCGCCAGCGCCGCCGACAGGGTGGCGACGACGAGGCTGGTGATCAGCGCGCCGCGCCAGCCGGGATCGGTGAAGACCTCCGCGTACCAGGCGAGCGAGAAGCCCTGCGGCGGGAAGGTCAGCGACTTCTTCTCGTTCACTGAGACGCCGGCCACCACCAGGATGGGGGCGGCGAGGACCAGGGCGATCAGGCCGGCGGCCAGGGAATTCAGCGTGCGCATCAGCATCAGGCCGTCTCCTCCCGCCGCCCGGCGAGCAGCGCCAGCCCGACCAGGGCGAGGCTGACCAGCACCAGGAAGACGGCCATGGCCGCCGCGAAGGGCATGTTGGACTGGTAGATCGCCTGATCGGTGATCAGCACCGACAGCGTCCAGTGCTGCGGCCGTCCCAGAAGCTGCGGCAGCAGGTAGGAGCCGAGCGCGAAGACGAACACCATGATCGTGGTCGCCACGATGGTGTTGCGCAGCCCCGGCACCACCACCGTGAAGAAGGCGCGCAGCGGCGAGGAGCCGAGCGTGCGCGCCGCCTCCTCCAGATAGGGGTCGAGGCGGGCGAGCGCCGGGTAGAGCACCAGCACCGTGTAGGGGAAGGCCTGATAGACCAGCCCGGCCAGCAGCGCGCCAAAGCTCGGGCTGAGCGATTGCGGTTCGGCCATCAGGCCCAGCGCCACGAACAGGTTGGTGATGCCCGCGGTGCGCGACAGCAGCGTGGACCAGGCGAAGCCGATGATGACTTCCGACAGCGACAGGATCGACAGCAGGAAGACCAGCCAGCGGATCTGCGCGCCGCGCGGCAGCTTGACCAGCCGGTAGGTGAAGGGGAAGGCGATGCCCACCGACAACACCGCGACCAGGGCCGCCAGCCCCAGCGAGAAGGACATCACCCCGCCGAAGAAGGCGGTCAGGAACCGCTCGTAGTTGGCGAAGACGAGGTCCGGCTCGTAGAAGCCGCCGGGCACGCGCCGGAAGACGCTGACCGCGATCATCAGGCTGAAGGGGATGACGAAGAAGACGACCAGCATCAGCGCCGGGAACAGGATCGGCGCGTGCTCGGCCAGGCCACGGGGCGCGCGGCGGATCATTGCGGGCGCTCCGCCATCGGCGGCAGCACGACGCAGGCCGCCGGGGGGAACTCCACCGCCAGGGCGCCGCCGGGGGCGACCGGAGGGCGGTCCTGCGGACGCGACAGCGCGACGATCTCCCGCCCGGCAACATCGATGCGGAACTCCACGCTGGCGCCGAGGTCGCGCATGAAGGACAGCGTGCCGGTCAGCCGGTTCGGCCCGTCGGTTCCCGCCGGGTGGACGACGACGTCCTCCGGGCGGACCGACAGCAGGACGCGGCCGGTCGGCGGCAGGTCGGGCAGGTGCAGGGTGCCGCCGGGCACGGCGGCGGTGCCGGGAGCGGTGACCTCGCCCTCCAGCAGGTTGGTCATGCCGATGAAGTCGGCGACGAAGGCGTCGGCGGGCTGGCGGTAGACCTCCATCGGCGGGGCGGCCTGATGGATGCGGCCCTGCGACATCACCACCACGAGGTCGGCCATGGTCATCGCCTCGCGCTGGTCGTGGGTGACGACGATGGTGGTGATGCCCAGCCGCTGCTGGAGCTGCTTCAGCTCGATCTGCATGGCCTCGCGCAGCTTGGCGTCGAGCGCCGACAGCGGCTCGTCCAGCAGGAACAGCTTGGGCGACAGGGCCAGCGCGCGGGCGATCGCGACGCGCTGCCGCTGCCCGCCCGAGAGCTTGGAGACGGGCCGGTCGGCGACGCCGGGCAGGCGCACCAGCTCCAGCAGCTCGTCGGCGCGCTTGCGCTGCTCGGCCTTCGTGGCGCCGCGGATGCGCAGGGGGTAGGCGATGTTCTCGCCCGCCGTCAGGTGCGGGAAGAGGGCCAGCGACTGGAACACCATGCCGAATTCCCGCGTGTGAGCGGGGGCCGTGGTGATGTCGCGCCCGTCGATGACCAGCCGCCCGCCGGAGGGGTCCTCCAGCCCGGCGATCATGCGCAGGAGTGTCGTCTTCCCGCAGCCGGACGGGCCGAGCAGGCAGACGAATTGCCCGTGCGGGATGCGCAGCGACGCGCCGTGCACCGCGGTCACGGGACCGTATCGTTTGGTGAGACCGTCGAGGACAAGGGCTGACATGGGATGGCTTATATTGATTGGAGCTGGATATTCCCTCTCCCCTCTGGGGAGAGGGTTAGGGTGAGGGGGCGCCCATAGGGCGTCA
Source organism: Azospirillum brasilense (assembly GCF_005222205.1). Lineage (NCBI taxonomy): Bacteria > Pseudomonadati > Pseudomonadota > Alphaproteobacteria > Rhodospirillales > Azospirillaceae > Azospirillum > Azospirillum brasilense. Next base: position 430,636 of record NZ_CP032348.1, read on the forward strand.
ACGCAGCCTCATTGCAGTGCGTGTCCGGCCTGCGGCCGCCCCCTCATCCCATACCCTTCTCCCCAGAGGGGAGAAGGGCCTTCACTCACCCGACGATCATTTCCGTCCACTTCTGGTTCAGCCAGTCGGACTTGCTCGTGTACAGGTCGTAGCGCGGGATGATCGGCGCGATGTCGGAGGACACGGCGGCGAACTCCTGGTCGGTCAGGTCGGTCAGCTTGCGGTCGATGGTCGGGGCGGTGCCGACCTTGCGCGACAGCAGGGCCTGGATCGACGGCTGGCACATGTAGTCCACGAAGACATGCGCGAGATCGCCGGCCTTGGACGCGCGGGTGACCGCCCAGCTTCCCGAGTCGAGGATGCCGCCCTCCTTCGGGAAGGTCGAGCGCACCGGCTGGCCGTCCGCGGCGGCGAGGCCGGTCACGTCGTGGTAGTACTGGCCCATCGGGATCTCGCCGGACTTCAGCGAGGCCTCGAACTGCGCCTCGTCGCGGTACCAGAGCTTCACGTTGGACTTCAGCTCCGCCAGCTTCTTGAAGCAGTCGAGCTGCCCCTGCTCGCTGTCCAGGTGCTTGGTGCCGCCGAAGAAGGTGGCCGCCGTGACCTCCAGCAGGAAGCTGTTGCTGACCAGCGCCAGCAGGCCGAGCTTGTCCTTGTTCGCCGGGTCCCACAGCGCCGCCCAGCTGTCCGGGGCCTGCGGGTAGCTCTTGGTGTTGGTGACCAGCGTGATGTACCAGGACACCGCGCCGATGCCGCTGACCTTGCCGTCCGGATACTTGTTGACGAGGTGGGGGACGACCTTGGCGGCGTTGGGAATCTTCGACAGGTCGAAGGGCGCCCACAGCTCCGCCGAGGCCCCCTTCAGCATCGCCACCTGCGACATCATCGAGACGTCGGCGGGCGCCTGACGGGCGCGGGCCGCCTGTTCGAGCTGGACCAGCCACGCCTCGCCGGTCGGCTCGGCGATGGCTTCCACCGTGATGCCGGTGGCCTTGGAGAATTCCGGGAAGATGTGCTTTTCGAAGGATTCCTTGAAGTAGCCGCCGTAGACGCCGACCTTCAGCGTCTTCGACTGGGCGCGGACGATGTTCGGAAAACCGATGGCGGCCACGGTGGCCAGCGTGCCCGCTCCGGCCAGAACGGCGCGCCGGCTGATGCCGCCGGTCAAAGCGGCGTGAAGTCCCTGCTTACCCGTCGTCTCGTTCATGGATGCGACCTTTCCTTGCGGACGAGCTTATCTGTTCGTGAGGCCAGCATTGCGGCCTGCGATCATTAGACCCCCGGCGCCGTTGCCCGAAAATCAGAAAGTTTTGTATCTTACTTCGATACGGGTCGAAGTATCGGGTGGTCCGGACCCGGCGGGCGGGGCAGGGGAGGGCGGCGTTGTGGCGATGATGCAGCTGGAAACCGTGGATCTGCGCCTGTTGCGGTTGTTCATGACCATCGTCGAGGCCGGTGGATTCAGTGCGGCGCAGAGCGAACTGAACCTGTCGCTGTCCACCATCTCCACCCATTTCGCCGATCTGGAGACGCGGCTGGGCCTGCGGCTGTGCCGGCGGGGACGGTCGGGATTCCAGCTCACCCCGGAAGGGCAGGCGGTCTATGACGAGGCGCGGCGCGTGTTCGACACACTGGAGCGGTTCCGCGGGCGGGTGCGCGGCCTGCGCGAGCGGTTGACCGGCACGCTGGCGGTCGGGCTGGTCGACAACACGCTGACCGACCCGCGCGCCCCGCTGGAGCGCGTCTTCGCCCGCTTCACCGAGGCGGCGCCGGAGGTCTCGCTGATCATCAACGTGCGCCCGCCGAACGAACTTCTGCGCGACGTCATCGGCGGGCAGCTCCAGCTCGCCATCGCCAGCTTCCCGCGCATCGTGCCCAGCCTGTCCTACCAGGACCTCTACAACGAGACGATCCACTTCTGCGTGGCGGACGGGCACCCGCTGTTCACCCTGCCGGACGAGGCCGTCGACCTCGACGAAATCCGCCGCTACCGGCTGGTCGCGCGCAGCTACTGGGGATCGCGCGACCTGAAGATCTTCGCCATTTCAACGCCCAAGGCGACGGTCAGCGACATGGAGGGGGCGGCGCGGCTGATCCTGTCCGGCGCCTACGCCGGCTATCTGCCGGACCATTACGCGGCGCCCTACGTCAAGGCCGGGCGGCTGCGGGTGCTGCTGCCTAAGGTCCTGTCCTATCAGGCGCCCTTCCAGGTGGCTTACGACGCCAACCGGTCCAAGAGCCCGGTGGTGGACCTGTTCATCGCCCTGACCCGCGAGGAGATGACCGCGCCGGAATTCCGGAGCGGCCCGGGCCATCACCCGGCCCGTCAGATGTGATACTCCGGCTCCGGCACTGTCTGGTCCATGGCAAGCGCCGGCACCGTGTCGCGGCACCAGCCGACGATCCGCGCCGGGACGCCGACCACGGTGGCGCAGGGCGGCACGTCCTTCAGCACGACGCTGCCGGCCCCGACCTTGGCGCGGCTGCCGATCTCGATGTTGCCGAGAATTTTGGCCCCGGCCGACAGCAGGACGCCGTCGCGCACCTTCGGGTGGCGGTCGCCATGCTCCTTGCCGGTGCCGCCGAGCGTGACCTCCTGAAGGATCGACACGTCGTTGCCGACGACCGCGGTTTCGCCGATCACCACGCCGGTGCCGTGGTCGATGAAGACGCCGCGCCCGACCGGGACCGCCGGGTGGATGTCCACCGCGAAGACCTCCGACACCCGGCTCTGCAGGAAGTGGGCGAGGTCGCGCCGCTCGCGCCGCCACAGCCAGTGGCCGATGCGGTGCCATTCCAGCGCGTGGAAGCCCTTGTAGTAGAGGAAGGGCGTCAGGCAGTTGTCCGCCGCCGGGTCGCGCGTGCAGATGGCCTGGAGGTCGGAGCAGGCTTCCTCGACGATGCAGGGCGCGTCGGCGACCGCCGAGCGCACGAGCATCGCCAGCTGGTCGGCGGAGATGTAGGAGTCGCCCAGCTTGCGCGCCAGCAGGCTGCCCAGCGCCGACGGGAAGTCATGGTGCAGCAGGATGGCGGTGTCGATGAAGGGGCGCAGCCAAGGCTCCTTGACGACGACGTTCTCCGCCTCGGCGCGCAGCATCGCCCACATGCCGTCGACGCCCTCCAGAAGGGGCGACTCCGGGCGGTCCAGCTCCTTGAGGTCCCGGTCCTTAAGGCCCTGATCCTTAAAGCAGGGGGCGACGATGTGATTCATGGTACGCGTGTCCTGATGTTCCCGACCGGTCCGGCCGTCGGTCCGGTCATGGGGCCTTCAACAGGCCGGACGGAAGCCTAGCACGCCGCTTTCCGGAAGGGGAGCCATGTCGTGGGAAATGAAGGGCCACCACGAATTTTTGCACATTTTCACACTGTGAAAACTCCCTGTCCACTCAGACAGCCTCATCCGCGCAGCGGGCGGGGTTTCCAAGTGATCACCCAGTCTCCGGTGCAGGGGGACCCGACCTGCCTGCTCCTGATGCCGGCCCATGGTTTTCGGCGTGCCGTCTAGAGCCCCTGGAGGGCGCGCTGCTTGACGCTGGAAACCATCGCCCCGCTCGGCAATAATGCGGCAATCATGCCGCCCGCCTTGTCCGAAAGACCAGCTCGGACAGACCAGTGGGAGACCATCTGGATGCTTCGGCTCATACATCACGCCTTGGAAAACGACCCATGAGACGAATTTTCAAGTTCGCAGGTCTTCTTGTTGTTTCGCTTGTCGTCGCGGCCGTTGCTTACGGCGGGAACGGATACTGGGACGCTCTGTCGGATGCCCCGCAATTACGTCAGCGCGCAGACAATCTGATAGCTCAAGGTCTGGGAGGAGATTCGCTCGGCGCGGACCATCTGGCGATACTGCTGAAAGTTGAAGACCCAAATTTCGCTGATCACGCCGGAGTGGATTTTTCGACTCCGGGCGCTGGAGCGACGACCATCACGCAATCGGCTTCCAAGCGCCTCGCTTTCAAGAAATTCCAACCGGGCGTCGGGAAGATACGACAAACCGGGTACGCGATGGGACTGGAAAGCCGGCTCTCCAAGGACCGGATCCTTGCCCTTTGGCTCGACACACTGGAAATGGGTCAAGGTCCGGAAGGCTGGGTGACCGGCTTTCATAAGGCCAGCTCAGCAATCTATGGGCGGCCGCCGGCTGAGTTGAGCCGTACGGAATTCACTCGATTGGTCGCCGTTCTCATCTCGCCGGCGTCCTTCACGCTTCGTGGGAATGGTCCTGCGCTCGATGAGCGTGTCAGGCGGATTGAACGCTTGGTGGCAGGAGCGTGCGTTCCCGAAAGTCATGATGACGTTTGGCTTGAAGGGTGCCGACAGCTTTCCGGCAGCTGACCTGCGGGCAACGGCGGGCAGCGCAAAGTCTCAGTCAATTGATTTTCCATAAGATACCTTATGGGATTTTTATGCTCCACCAAGCGGAGGGCCATCATGGCACACACCCAGCACCGGAATCGTGCATCCGCTCTCCGTGTGCCGGGGGTCGCCCCGCCCCTTCTGGTCAAGCCGGAGCGTGCTCCAAAGCTAACTCGCCCCGCCGGGCCGGCTTGCGGATGGTTCGAGGCGGTCGCGGCGCGCCATGGCGTCCACGAAGTGGCCCATCGCCAGCTTCATGTCGTTGAAGACCGTGCCCTGCGACACACCCAGATGGGCGGCGATCTGGGGATAGGACAGACCTTCGACCCGGCTTAGGAGCCACACCTGACGGGCCCGCGCCGGCAGACGGTCCAGGGCGTCCATGAAGCACGACAGCCGCTCGCGGTGCAGCAGGCGCTCCTCCGCCGATGGGGTTTCCGACGCGATGCCCAGCGCCTCGGCGGTGTCCGCCGGGCCGGCTTCGAACCGCTCCTGGGTCCGGCAGCGCCGGAGATGGTCCAGCGCGAGATTGTGGACCGTCCGGTGGAGGAAAGCCCCGATGTTGTCGATGGGTCCCCTCTCCACGGCCTTGCAGGCGCGCAGATAGCTTTCCTGCAGCAGATCCTCGGCAACCTGGAGATCGCGAACGATCCTCATCGCGCACCCGAACAACGAGCGGCGGTGATCGAGATAGATCGCAATCAGGCTTGCGGACATGATAGCCCTGTCGGTACGACGGCGGAGGGGACACCACCGCGGTCGGTGCGACATCGGCGGCCTTGCAATGTCGAAATTGATAATGATTCTCAATTTCAGATGTCAAGCCGGTTGGACGGGTGCGGGAGCGATCACCAGTTGCGGGCTGCGGTTTGCGAATTGTGGCCCGGCGAACGATGAAACGTCTCAACCTTACGTGAGTCCAGGCACAGGAAAAGTGGAAGGCCAGCGTGGAGAAGGACGAGGCAGACGGCCGACAGGATGCCGGGGCCTATCGGCATGCGGACCCGATCATGGACGAGGCGCTCACCTGGTTCGTGACGCTTCTCGATGCGCCTGCGGACCCGGACACCCGCGCCGCCTATCAGACATGGCGGAATCGCGACCCGCGCCACGCCGCGGCGTTCGACCGTCTGTCGTCGCTCGGAAGCATGCCCGAATTGCAGGCAGCGGCGACCTTTGCCCATACGCCGCAAGCGGCCCCATCGTCGCCGGCTCCCCGTTCCGCGACGCGGCGGCAGGCCGGGCGGTTCGGCGGGTGGCGGGCGTCGCTGGCCGCCGCGGCCCTGCTGCTGGCCATCGGCGTTCATCTCCAGCCCACGCTGACCCTCCGCCTGACCGCCGACCACCGCACCGCCACCGGAGAACGGCAGGAGGTTGCCCTGCCCGACCGTTCGCGGCTGATCCTCGACACCGACTCCGCGGTCGCGCTCGATTTCGCCGAGGGCCGGCGCCACGTCCGGCTGCTGCGCGGGCAGGCCTATTTCGACGTGGTCAGCGATCCCGCCCACCCCTTCCGCGTCACCGCCGGATTCAGCGAGGTGGAGGTGACCGGCACCGCCTTCACCGTGCGGTCGGAGGGCGGGCAGGACGCCGTCTTCCTGGAGCGCGGGCGGGTGTCGGTGAGCCGGCGGGAACCGCCGGGCCGGACGGTGTCCCTCGTCCCCGGTGACCAGGTGACGGCCACCGCGGAAGGCCTGTCGGCGCCCGCCCGCCCGGATCCGGCTGTGGCGCTGGCCTGGAAGGACGGGCGCTGCGTGTTCCATGACCAGCCCTTCGCCACGGTCGTCGACACCCTCCGCCGCTACCACGGCGCACCGGTCATCCTGATCGGTGACCGGCTGGCCGGCGCGCGGGTCAGCGGCAATTACCGGCTCGACGATCCCGCCGGTGCGATCCGCGCGCTGGCCGGAGTCGTGGGAGCCCGCGTTACCGAACTGCCCGCCGGAATCCTCCTGCTTCGATAGGTTTTGTCCCTCTTTCGCGAATTTTTTTGTGAGACGCCACGACCCCGTGCGTCTGCCGAAAAGAGGGGCGCGGTGCATACACCGGTCATCACGCCCCCGCCACCAGCGCAGACGGGAGTTGTGAGGAATGGAAGGCCGGACGGTTTCGACAGGCAAATTCATGGAATGCGCGCGGGGAGCCGCCGCCCGGCATCTGGTCATGGCCCTGATGGCGACCACCGCGCTCGGCGGTGTCCTGGCCCTCCCCTCCCCGGCCCTGGCCCAGCAGCCCGCGGCCGCCACGCAGTCGACGGTCTTCGCGCTGCCGGCGCAACCCCTGCCCGCGGCGCTCGACGCCTTCGCGCGCCAGACCGGCTGGCAGATCGGCTACGCCGCCGATCTGGCCGCCGGGCGCAGCTCCCGCCCGGTGTCGGGCAGCATGACGCCCGCCCAGGCGCTCGACACGCTGCTGTCCGGGACGGGCGTCGGCTACCGCATGACCGGCACCGGCTCCGCGACGCTGGTTCCGGCCCCGACCGGCGACGTCACGATGCTGGCGCCGGTGTCGGTCACCGCCTCGACCGGTGCCGGCAGCGGAAGCGGCAACATCACCATCACCAAGGAGGATCTGGATCGCAAGAATCCGAGCGACCTGCGCGACGTCTTCTCCGGCGAGCCGACGATTCGCGTGGGCAGTTCCCTGCCGATGTCGCAGAAGGTCTATGTCAACGGCGTCGAGGAAACCAATCTGGCCGTCACCATCGACGGCAGCCGCCAGAACAACAAGGTTTTCCACCACAACGGCACCACGCTGATCGACCCGGCGCTGCTGAAGGTGGCGCGGGTCGACGCCGGCGTCGCCCCCGCCGACGCCGGGCCGGGCGCGCTCGCCGGCTCCATCGCCTATGAGACGAAGGACGCGAGCGACTTCCTGGCGGGCGACGGCGTCGGCGGCTTCGGCAAGACCACCTTCAACACCAACGGCTCCGGCCTGACCACCAACCTCGCCGGCTTCGGACGCCACCAGGGGCTGGAGGCGCTGGGCGCCGTGACCTACGGCAAGGGCGGCAAATACACCGCGGGCAACGGGCGCAAGGTGGACGGCACCGAGACGGACGTGGTCAGCGGCCTCGGCAAGGCGGCGGTGCAGACGGAGAGCGGCCACCGCTTCCAGGCCAGCTACGAGCGGGTCTACGACGACGCGCCGCGGCCCTTCCGCGCGAACATCGGCTCGCTGGCCGGGCGCCCGGCCTGGGAGCCGCGCGTGCGCGACTACACGCTCGACCGCCAGAACATGGTCTTCACCTACACCGACGCCCTGCCGACGGAGCTGTGGAACCCCAAGCTGGTGATCGCCTATGGCCGCACCGACGTGGAGACGCCGATCTTCACCCGCCCGGTCGGCAGCAGCACCGTGCCGGGGAGCTATCCGGGCAAGGGGGCGACCAGCTCCTTCAACGGCAAGCTGGAAAACACCTTCGGCTTCCGGATCGGCACCGTCACGACGGGCACCGACTTCTACGTGGACCGCGCCAACTACCGGGACCGGACGATGACCGCGACCGAGCGGGCGCGCAACAACGGCCTGTACGGTCAGGCCCGGCTGGAGCCCATGGAGCGTCTGCGCCTGTCCTTCGGCCTGCGCGGCGACCGCCAGACCTTCGAGGGGACGACCGGACGGGAATGGACCAACCACGGCCTCAGCCACAATCTGTCCGGCGAGTTCGACCTGCTGCCCCGCTACCTGACCGCCAAGGCCGGCGTGTCGCGCGGCTGGGGCGGCGTCCAGATGGCCGAGAACTACATCATGAATCCGGCCTGGAACTATGGCGCCGGCCCGCGCCCGGTGACGGCCTACAACAGCACCGCCGGGCTGGAGGCCCGTTACGAGGGCTTCACCGCGGAAGGCCGGATCTTCCGCACCAAGCTCGACGACGCCCGAGCCGCGCGCTTCGCCGCCACGAGCGCCACCCTCGCCCGCGACGTGCGGTCGGAAGGCTATGAGCTGGGTCTCGGCTACGCCTGGACGAACGGCTTCATCCGCGCCAAATACGCCGACATCGACGTCAAGATCGACGGGCGGCCCGCGGATTCTGACACCGGCACCTACCTCGCCACGCCGATCGGGCAGGTCTTCACCGTCGGCGGCGCCCACACCGTGCAGTCCTGGAACCTGATGCTGGGCGCCGACGTGGAGTTCGTGCTCGACTACGACAAGGTGCAGGCCGGGCAGCGGCCGCTGAAGGGCTATCAGACGGCCAACCTGTTCGTGGAGCATCGGCTGCCGGAGCACGCCAACCTGGCGCTGCGCCTCGACGTCCGCAACCTCTTCGACGAGACCTACGCCGACCGGGCCACCTACGGGCAGGAGTTCGGCACCGTCACCCCGCTTTATCAGCCGGGCCGGGCCTTCCTGCTGAGCGCCTCGGCGCAGTTCTGATCCCGCGCCGCGGCTGCGGCAAGGTCATGGCCCAGGCGGGCCATGACCGGTCCCCAGTCGCCGGGCGAGTCCTGCCGGTAGAGGCGCATCGTCGGGTACCAGGGGCTGTCGTCGCGCCCGCGGAACCAGCGCCAGCAGGCGTCGAAGCGCGACAGCATCCACACCGGGCGCCCAATGGCGGCGGCGAGGTGGGCGACCGACGTGTCCACGGTGATGACGAGGTCGAGATGCGCCGCGATGGCCGCGGTGTCGGCGAAGTCGGCCACACCCGCCATGGGGTTGGCGAGCCGCCCCGCCGCGACGGCCGTCCGCGCCTGCTCCGCCGCATCCCCGACCTGGAGGCTGACCGCCGCGATCCCCGGCACCGACAGAAGCGGTTCCATCAGCGCGAAGGGCACGCTGCGGCGACGGTCCATCGCGTGGGAGGTGGGGTCGTGGCGCCGCGGGTTGCCCGACCAGACGAATCCCACGCGCAGCGGGCGCTTTCCGGCGGAGTCTCCGGTCCGGTTCCAGCCGAGCCGCTCCGCCCAGGCCGCCACCAGATCGGGGGGCGGCGTGATGTAGGGGACCCCGGAGGGTATCCCGTCGATGCGCGTGCCGAAGGCGAAGGGCAGGCTCATCAGCGGGCAGCACAGATCGAAATCCGGCAGCGCCGCCGCGTCGTCGTAGGTGGCCAGACGGTCGATTCCCCGCACCGAGGCCAGCAGGCGGCGCAGCTCCGGCTGGACGATCAGCAGCACCCGCGCGCCGCGATCGGCCAGCAGCGGCGCGTAGCGGACGAATTGCAGGGTGTCGCCCAGACCCTGCTCGTAATAGAGGAGGATGGTCCTCCCGGCGATGTCCTCGCCCCGCCACACCGGCTTGCCGGACACCGCCGCGGATTGGCCGGTGTAGTCCCAGCGCCGTTCGTACAGCGCCAGCCCCTCTTCGAAATCGCCGAGCGCCAGCTTCAGCACCGCCAGCTCGCAGACCGGGTGCGGATGGTCCGGGCGCAGGGACTTGGCGGTTTCCAGCGCCGTTTCCGCCTCGTCGAACCGGCCCGCGTCGCGCAGCGCGATGCCCAGATTCAGGAACGTCTCAAACTGCGCCGGGTCGAGGGCGGCGGCGCGCCCCAGCCAGGGCACGGCCTCGCCGATCCGGCCATCGGCGGCCAGGGTGGAGCCGAGATTGCCCGGAACGCCGCGCGCCGCCGGCTCCAGCGCCAGGGCGCGGGCGAAATGGCGGATGGCCTCGTCGCAGCGACCGGCGGCCTTCAGCGCCGCGCCCAGATTGCCGAGGAAGGCGGTGTTCAGCCCGTCCCGCGCCACCGCGGCGGCGATCAGCGCGACGGCTTCGGCATGGCGGCCCCGCTGGCCGGCGACAATGCCCAGCAGATGCGAGGCGTGCGCCTGCTCCGGGTCGGCGTCCAGGATGCGCCGATAGATGGTTGCCGCCTCGTCCAGCTGCCCGGCCTGATGATGCTCGATGGCGACCGCGTAGGCTTCCTCGATCGTCGCCATGCCCCCGCACCCCGCGCTAAATCATCAAACGGGAAATTGTCGAACGGACTCGCCTTGCAGTAAACCGGAACCGGCACGGCGCGCAAGCGTCCGCCGGCGTCACGCGCCCTCCTTCTCCGGCGTGGCGGGAGGCAGGCGGATGACGAAGCGCGCCCCGCCTGCCCCCGCCTCTCCCTCCTCCAGGCTGATGGTGCCGCCGAGCTGGCTGACGGTGTTGTGCACGATGTGCAGGCCGAGCCCGGCGTGGCCCCGGTCACGGCGCGTGGTGAAGAAGGGATCGAAAATGCGCGGCCGCAGCGCCACCGGGATGCCCCGCCCGTCGTCGGCGACGGCCAGTTCCACGACGTCCGCCGCGGCCCGGCGGGCAACGACCGTCACCGTGCCGCTCCGCCCTTCTCCCTCCTGCCCATCCGCCCCCTCCCCGGCCGCCCCCTCCCCGGCCGCGAAGCCGTGGTTGACCGCGTTCAGCAGGAGGTGCGAGACGATCTGGGCGATGGCCTGCGGATAGCCGTCCATCATCAGACCCGGCGGGCAGTCCACGACGACACGGTGCGCCGCCGGCTCCCAGAAGGGTCCCAGCGCCTCGACCGCCTGCATCAGGCAGAGGCGCAGGTCGAAGCGCCGGCGCGTCTCGCCCGCCGGATCCACCGCCAGCTCCTTGAAGCGCTGGACCAGTTCCGCCGCGCGGACGGTGTTGTTGACCAGCAACTCGGACACGTCGCCCAGGTCGGTCAGGAAACGTTCCAGCTCGCGGCGGCGCAATTGGCCGGAATCGAGAAGGCGCTTCATCTTCGGCACCTTCTCGCGGACCAGGGTTGAGGTGGTGAGCGTGATGCCGAGCGGCGTGTTGATCTCGTGCGCCACCCCGGCCACCACCTGCCCCAGAGCGGCCAGCTTCTCCGCCTGCACCAGATGGGCCTGGGTCCGCCGCAACTCCGCCAGGGTGGAGTCCGCCTGCTCCTTGGCCCGGCGCATCTCGTCCTCGCGGCGGTTGATCTCGGCGGCGAAATGATGGACGGCGCGGGCCATGTCGCCCAACTCGTCGCGCCGCTCCAGATCGGTCACCTGCCCGTCGCGCGGGTCGCGGGCCAGCCGCCGGGTGGCGCCCTGAAGACGGCGCAGGGGCCGCGTGATGCCGCCGGCCACCAGGAGCGCCGCCCCGGCGGCGAACAGCAGGCCGATGGTCGCCCCGATGAGCAGGGTGGAGCGCAGCAGGCCGGCGCTGCGCACCGCGCTGTCCTGGAACAGGTCGTTCAGACGGCGGGCGGTGTTCATCACCGCGGCGGCGTCCATGTCCATCGCGGCGATGGCCCCGTTCTGGCGGGCCAGCCCGTCGGTGGCGCGCTCCAGCCCGTCGCGCCAAGCGGTGATGGCGGCCAGCATCCCGTCCTGGATCAGCGGGGAAATGGGCAGCCCGGCCACCCGGTCGCGCAGCCGCCCGCTGTCAGTGGCGACATCGCGCAGTCCGCGCGTGTCGCGCCGTTCCAGCGCTCTCAGGGTCCGTCCGCTGAGCGACAGGGCGGTCATGGCGACCGTCTGGGTTTCCTGTTCCATGGCGTGGGCCGACACCGTGCGGCGCAGAAGCTCCGCCACCTCGGCCTGGACGGCGCCATGGCCGGTGCCGGTGATGTCCAGCATCCGTTGGGCGACGGCGTCATAGCGTGGCGCCAGTTGCGGCAGCGTCCACCGGTCCAGCCGCTCGGCGCGCAACCGCGTCAGTTCGGCGAAGGCCGTCTCATAGGCGTCGCTGGCGGCGGGTGCGCCGTCCTGCCCCATCCCCTCCCCCGCCCGGGCCAGCGACGCGGCAAGGCGGTCCGCGCTGCGCTCCAACCGGTCCAGCAAGGGGGACAAGGGATCACGCCGCGGCTGCGCTTCGGGCGGTGGGGCGGCGTCCGAATCGGTGGTGGCCGCCGCGTCCTTCGCAGCCAGCCGGGCGCGCAGCACCGCTTCCCGCAGGTCGTGCAGACCGTCGACCACGGCACGGCTGTCCAGCAACCGCCGGTCGACCTCGGCCAGGGAGGCGACGAGCGTGGCGTTGCCGGCGTGCTGCCGTTGGCGCGCCTGTTCGGCCAGGGCGAGCAGGCGCGCCTCCTGTTCCGCCATGCCGCGGGCGCGGGCGTCGCCGAAGGCGATGGCGTCAACCAGCTCCTCCAGCCGGGCGGTGTGGCGGTCCGACGCGCGGCGGGCGGTGTCGACCGCGTCGGCTTGGGCGCCCTGGTCCGCCAAGCCGCCCAGCGCCTCCAGCGCCTCCCGCGCGCCGTGGGTGGCGCGGCGGAACGTGATTTCGTGGGGCAGGCGGCCTTCGGGGGTGGAGTGGATGAAGTCGTTGCGGGCCGCGGTGGCGGCGATCATCTCGCGGTAGACGGTGCCGGCCAGGACCGCGGCCTCGCGCGAGCGGCCGGCGCGCTCCAGCAAGATCCAGGCGGACACCGCGATCAGCGCCGCGATGACCACCGGGATTCCCCCCACCGTCGCTATGCGATACGAGATCCTCATTACGCTCCGCCGGCTGCCGTTCCTCCGGGGGCCGCGGAAAGAGACCGGCGGCGGAACAACGCAAAGCTAGCGATAGCACTCTGGAGTTGTCGAGTTCTTTCAATTTTGGCGAAAATTAAAACTAATTTGCGGTAGAGCCGACAATCAGCGGGTGCGGTCGTCCCGGCGTCTCAGTGACCAGCCCCGCTGGGCGCGGGGCTGGTCGAGGTCGGCGCGGCGGTGCCGAGCGTCGGCGCCGCGGTCGGGTCCACCTCGACGCGGCGCTTCAGAATCATCAGGCCGAGCGTCGTGACGATGGTCCCGGCGACGATGGCCAGGATGTAGGGACCGAGCGGAGCCACCGCGTTGGGAATCGCCAGCACGAAGACGCCGCCGTGCGGCGCCCGCAGGCCGCAGCCGAACCACATCGACAGGGCACCGGCCACCGCCGATCCGGCCATGGCCGCGGGGATGACGCGCAGCGGGTCCTTGGCGGCGAAGGGGATCGCCCCTTCCGTGATGAAGGCGAGGCCGAGCACGCCCGCGGCCTTGCCCGCCTCGCGCTCCTGCATCGTGAACCGGCTGGGCACGATCATCGTGGCGAGCGCCAGCCCGAGGGGCGGCGTCATGCCGGCCGCCATCACCGCGGCCATCGGCGTGTAGGTGCTGGAGGCCAGAAGCCCGACCGCGAAGGTGTAGGCCGCCTTGTTGACCGGCCCGCCCATGTCCAGCGCCATCATGGCGCCGAGCAGCGCGCCGAGCGCCACCGCGTTGGCGCCGGTCATGCCCTGCAGGAAGGCGGTCAGCCCGCTCATGATCGCGGCGACCGGCGTGCCGATGACGTAAATCATCAGCAAACCGACCGCCAGCGTGCCGAGGAGCGGGATGATCAGCACCGGCTTCAGCCCCTCCAGAGTCTGCGGCAGCCGGATGGTGTCGCGCAGCCAGCGGGCGATGTAGCCGGCCAGGAAGCCCGCCACGATGCCGCCCAGGAATCCGGCGCCGATCTTGGCCGCCAGCATGCCGCCGATGAATCCGGGGGCGAGGCCGGGCCGGTCGGCGATGGAATAGGCGATGTAGCCCGCCAGCACCGGCACCATCAGCCCGAAGGCCGCCTCCCCGCCGATCTGCATCAGCGCCGCCGGCAGGGTTCCCGGCTCCTTGAAGGCCTCGATGCCGAAGACGAAGGACAGGGCGATGATCAGGCCGCCGGCCACCACGAGGGGCAGCATGAAGGACACGCCGGTCAGCAGATGCTTGTAGGGGCCGGACTGCGCCTCCTTCTGCCGCGCCTTGGCCCCCGACACCGCATCGGCGTAGGCGGGAGCGGCGGCATTCCCCGTCGCGGTCGGGGCCGGCAGGGCGAGCGCCTCGTCGATCACGCGGGCGGGCTGCTTCAATGCTTCTCCCACCGAGGTCTTCAGCAGGCGCTTGCCGGCGAAGCGGTCGGTGGCGACGTGGGTGTCGGCGCCGATGATGACGGCCTCGGCCTCGGCGATCTCCTCCTCCGTCAGCGCGTTCTTCGCGCCGACCGAGCCCTGGGTCTCGACCTTGATGCGGTAGCCCCTGGCCTGGGCGGCCTGCTTCAACGCCTCCGCCGCCATGAAGGTGTGGGCGATCCCCGTCGGGCAGGCGGTGATGGCGACCAGCAGGCCGGGGCTGCGCACTGCGGTTGGTGCCGGCTTCGGAGGAGCCGGCTGAGGGGCCGGCTGCGGAGCGGCGGCTTCCGGCGCTGCGCCGGGGACGCCGGCCAGGGCGTTGCCGATCACCGCCTTGGTGTCGCGGATCGCCGCGGCGGTCGTGGTGCGCAGGATCGGCTTGCCGGCGAAGCGGGAATCGTCCACGGCGATGTCGGTCGCCAGGATCACCGCGTCGGCCGCCGCGATGTCGGCCGCGGCGAGCGGCGTCTGCACGCCGTTCGCCCCCTGGGTCTCCACCGCGATGGCGTGGCCCATCAGCACGGCGGTCCGGCGCAGCGCCTCGGCCGCCATGACGGTGTGGGCGATCCCCGTCGGGCAGGCGGTCACAGCCACGAGCTTTGCCATCGCGATCCCTCCGGCGCTGAAAAGCCTTACAATTCCTCCACCCGAACGGCCCGCATCAGCTCGGCGAGCCGCTCCGGCGGCGGCAGTTCGGGGCCGAGGCGCGACAGCGTGCCGGCGGCGAAGGCGGTGCCGCGCCGCGCGCACTCCTCCAGCCCCACCCCGTCCAACCGGGCGGCGACGACCCCGGCCACCATGGCGTCCCCGGCGCCGACCGTGCTGGCGACCTCGACGGGCGGCGGCACGGCCAGCAGGGCGCGGCCGCCCTCCACGAAGACGGCGCCCTCGGCGCCGAGCGACACGACGACGAGCGCGATGCCGGACTCCGACAGCTCGCGGGCGGCGCGCACCACCTCGGTCCGATCCGTCAAGGGGCGGCCCAGCAGCTCGGCCAGCTCCGCCGCGTTCGGCTTCACCATGTCGGGGCGGGCGGCCACGGCGTGGCGCAGCGGCGGGCCGCTGGCGTCCACCACCACGAAGGCGCCGCGCCGGTGCAGGGCGGTGACCATCTCGGCGTAGGCGGTGTCCGGCACGCCCGCCGGGACGCTGCCCGACAGGACGAAGGTCCGGTTGGCGGCGGCGAGGTCGTCCACCACGGTCAGCAGCCCGCGCCAGCTTTCCGCCGGCACATGCAGGCCCGGCAGGTTGATATCGGTGACGGAGCGGCCTTCCCGGTCCACCAGCTTGATGTTCACCCGGCTGCGGCCGGCCAAGCGCAGGCAGCGGTCGCGGATGCCGCGGCGGCGGAACAGCGCGTCGAACACGGCGCTGTTCTCCTCGCCGAGGAAGCCGGTGGCGGTGACGGGGATGGCGCCGCCCGCCAAGGACGCCCCGGCCAGGAAGGCGGCGACGTTGATGCCCTTGCCGCCGGCGGTCCGCGTCTCGGCGACCGCCCGGTTGACCGCTCCGGCGGCGAATCCCGGCACGTCGAGCGTCTGGTCGATGGCGGCGTTCAGCGTCACGGTGACGACGCCGGGGCGTGGGGTGGACAATGCGCTCATGACACGCCTCCGGCGTCGGCGAAACGGTGACGGACCAGCGCCCGAACCTCGGCCGCGTCGGCGCAGTCCAGCGCGTCGCGGGCGGCGCGCTCGGCGTCGGCCATGGCGATGGCGCGCAGCCGCGCCTTGACGGAGGGAACGGCGGGAATGGCCACGCTCAGCTCGGCGACGCCCAGCCCGGACAGCAGCACCGCTCCGGCCGGGTCGCCGGCCACGCCGCCGCAGGCGCCGACCCAGATTCCGGCGCGGCGGGCGGCGTCCACCGTGCGCTCCACCATGCGCAGGACGGCGGGGTGCAGCCCGTCGGCCTGCGGGGCCAGCACCGGGTGCAGCCGGTCCATCGCCAGCACATACTGGGTCAGGTCGTTGGTGCCGATGGAGAAGAAGGACACCTCCCGCGCCAGCCGGTCGGCCATCATCACGGCGGACGGCACCTCGATCATGATGCCAAGCTCGACCGGCGGCACGTCCAGCTCCCGCCGCACCGCCTCGGTGATCGCCTTGGCGCGCTCCAGCTCCGCCGGGGTGGCGATCATCGGGTACATGATGCGCACCGGCCCCTCCACCGAGGCGCGCAGCATGGCGCGGAGCTGGGTGCGGAACAGGTCCTCCCGCTCGAAGCACAGGCGGATGCCGCGCACCCCCAGGAACGGGTTGCCCTCCGCCGGCATGCGCAGGTAGGGGACGTTCTTGTCGCCACCGATGTCCAATGTGCGCAGGATGATCGGCAGTCCGTTCATCGCCCGCACCATGGTCTGGTAGGCGGCGAACTGCTCCTCCTCGTCCGGCGGCAGGTCGCGCTGGAGGAACAGGAACTCGGTGCGCATCAGCCCGACTCCTTCGCCGCCCGCCTCGACGGCCTGCACCGCCTCCGCCGGGTCGGAGATGTTGGCGGCGACCTCGACGCGCTTGCCATCCGTGGTGATGGCCGGCTTGTAGCGGTCGAGCCGCTCGGCCTCGCGCCGCTCACCCACCTTGACCCGGGCCTCGGCGGCGCGGCCGCGGTCGCGCTCGCTGGGGTCGGCGACCAGAACGCCGCCGTCGCCGTCGAGGATCGCCGCGCGCCCGTTCTCCAGGTCCAGCACCGACGGCCCGGCGGCGACCACCGCGGGAATGTCCAGCGAGCGCGCGATGATCGCTGTGTGGGAGGTGGCGCCGCCCCCCGCCGTGCACAGCCCGAGCACCTTGGCCGGGTCGAGCTTCGCCGTGTCGGAGGGCTCCAGATCCTCGGCGAGCAGGATGACGGGATGGTCCGGCAGGGCGGCGACGCTCTCCGTCACCACGGCGAGCAGGCGCAGCACGCGGCGCCCGACGTCGCTGAGGTCGGCGGCCCGCCCGGCCAGCAGCGGGTCGGCGAGCTGGGCCAGCGTGCCGGCGCGCTCCTCGTAGACCGCACGCCACGCCCAGCCGGCGCTCTTACCGCGGTCGATCAGGGCGTGGGCCTCCGCGACCATCTCCGGATCGTCGAGCAGCTCCTGATGCGCCTTGAAGATGGCCGCCTTGGCGGCGCCGGCCTTCTTCCAGAACTCCTCATGCAGGTTGCGCAGATCGGCGGCGGCGGCGGCGAGCGCCTGATCGAGCCGGCGGTGCTGCGCCGCGGGATCGGGGGCGGTCTCGGCGACCGTCAGCTCCTCCCGCTGGAATTTCCAGACCGGACCGGTGGAGACGCCGGGCGAGGCGGAAATGCCGGCGATCACCCGCCCGTCATAATCGAGGTCCGCCGGGACGGCCCGCGGCGCCGGCTCCTCGGCGGGCGGCGATGCGGCGACGGGCTCGTCCAGCCCGGCGGCGAAGGCTGCGCGGATGGCCTGGAGCGCCGCCGCGGCATCCTCGCCCGAGGCGGTGACGGTCAGCGGCTGCCCGCCCGACGCGCCGAGCCGCAACAGGGAAATCAGGCTCTTGGCGTTGGCCGTGGCGCCACCATGCCGGACGGCGACCTCCGCGCGGAAGCGCTTGGCGACCTCGACCAGCGCCGTCGCCGGGCGGGCGTGCAGGCCATGGGGCGACGGGGCGGTGACCGCGATGGAATCCCCGTCGATGGGAGGCGCGTCGGCCTCCGCCGCGGGCACGGCGGGCGTCTCCCCGTTCAGCACGGCCATGATCGCGCGGGGGTCGCTTGTGCTGCCCAAACGGGCGGCCTCCGTCGGGTCACCCAGCACGCCGGTCAGCCGTTGCAGCACGGCGATGTGCTCGTCCGACTTGGCGGCAATGCCGACGACCAGCCGCGCCGGCTCCCCGCCGCCCCAATCAACGCCCTGGGGAAACTGGACGACCACCACGCCGGTCCGCCGCACCAGATCGCGCGCGTCGGGAAGCCCGTGGGGGATGGCGATGCCGCTGCCGAGATAGGTGCCGGACACCGCCTCGCGGCCCAGCATGCTGTCGATGTAGCCGGGCTCGATCAGGCCGCTGTCGACCATCGCCCGCCCGGCGATGCGGATGGCCTCCGTCTTGTCCGGCGCCGAGAGCCCAAGGCGCACCTGCGATTCGGAGACCTGAAGCATCGCCCGTCCTCCCCCCGCGCGGAGTCCATGCGCGCGGCCGGACTCGTCCTTGGAGGAGAGTAACGCATCAGTCGCAGTGACGTTCCGGGACAGATTCGCGCAGGGCGCCACCGCCATCACGGCCGCTGCCGCCGCCGCGCGCGTGGGCCAGCATGCCGGTGACCCGGGCGACCAGCGCCGTCGTCTCGAAGGGCTTCTGCAGCACCTCGCAGCCCGGCTCCAGGATGCCGGTGCCGAGCGTGGCGTCGTAGGCGTAGCCGGTCATGAACAGCACGCCCAGCTCGGGCCGCCGCTCATGCACCGCCTCGGCGAGCTGCCGCCCGTTCATGCCGGGGAGCCCCACGTCGGTCACCACCAGATCGGCGCGCAGGCCGCCGTCCAAGAGTTCCAGCGCCTCCGCCCCGTCCGACGCCTCGACGACGTCCAACCCGGCGTCCTCCAGAGCCTGCACCGCGACCATGCGGACCAGCGCCTCGTCCTCCACCAGCAGCACGGTCCCGGCGGTGTTGTCCGCCGCGCCATCCACCGCGCCGTTGGCGGCGGGTGCCGCGGCGGCGCCCGGCGGCAGGCCGACGCTCTCCTCCCCGTCGCAGCGCGGCAAATAGAGGTGCACGGCGGTGCCCCGCCCGGATTCGCTGTCGATGCGCACCAGCCCGTGGGACTGGCTGACGAAGCCGTAGACCTGCGACAGCCCGAGCCCGGTCCCCTGCCCGATCGGCTTGGTGGTGAAGAAGGGGTCGAAGGCGCGCTTGATGATGTCGGGCGGCATGCCCATGCCGGTGTCGGCGACGGTCAGGACGACGTAGTCTCCGGGCGCCGCGCCGGAGGCGTCGTCCGCCACGTCGGCCGCCGTCAGATGAGCGTTGGCGGCGGTGATGGTGATGCGCCCGCCATCCGGCATGGCGTCGCGGGCGTTCACCACCAGATTCAGCAGGGCGATCTCCAGCTGGTTGGAATCGCACCAAGCCGCCCAGACGTCCGCCGGGCAATCGGTCGCGATGGACACCTGCTCGCCCACGGTGCGGCGCAGCAGGTCTTCCATCCCCTGGACCAGCACGCAGGGCTCCGTCGCGTCGGGGCGCAGCGGCTGCCGCCGGGCGAAGGCGAGGAGGCGCTGCGTCAGCCCGGCGGCGCGGGTCGCGCCGACCTTCGCGTGGCTGGCATAGTCGCGCAGGTCCGCCCGCTCCGCCGTGTCCAGCCTGGACAGCAGCAGGTCCAGATTGCCCGAGATCGCTGTCAGCAGGTTGTTGAAGTCGTGCGCGATGCCGCCGGTGAGCTGGCCCAGCGCGTCCATCTTCTGGGAATGGCGCAGGGCCTCCTCCGCCCGCTCGCGCTCCGCCTCGGCGCGCAGGCGGGCGGAGACGTCGACCACCGCGGCCATGGTGCGCAGAAAGGCCCCCCACCCGTCCCGCTCGATCCGGGCGGAGACCAGAACGTCGGCGACCTCCCCCGATCGCTTGACCAGCCGGTAGGGCATGTCCTGGAACGCGCCGAGGCGCAGCAGCTCCGGCCAGCGGTGCTCCCGGTGCTCCCGCGCGACGTCGGGCGGCATGAACTCCGTGATGTTGCGGCCGAGCACTTGGCCCCGGCTCTCGTAGCCCATGAACTCCAGCCAGCGGTCGCTGACGCTCAGCAGCCGGCCCTCGGCGTCCAGGGAATGCAGCGGCACCGGAGTTTTGGAGTAGAGCGCGCTGAGGTCGGCCTGGGCGCGCTGCCGCTCCGCCACCTCGCCCAGCAGGCGGCGGTTGGCGGCGACCAGCTCCGCCGTGCGCTCGGCCACCTGGCGCTCCAGGTCCTCGCGGGCGTCGGCCTGGGCCGTCCGGGCCTTCACCGCGTCGTCGATGTCGGTGCAGGTGCCGAACCAGCGGGTGATCCGCCCGTCGCCGTCGCGCAGCGGCACCGCCCGCCCGAGGAACCAGCGATACCGGCCTTCGGCGCCGCGCAGCCGGTACTCGACCTCGTAGGCGCCGCCGGACCGCACCGCGCCGGTCCACAGAGCGGCGGTCCGCGCCCGGTCGTCCGGATGGACCACCTCCATCCAGGCGGTGCCGGTCATCGTCTCCGGCCGGGTGCCGGTGTAGGCGAACCAATGCAGGTTGTAATAGTCGGGAAGGCCGTCCGGCGGGGTCGACCAGACGAGCTGCGGCATGCTTTCCGCGATGGCGCGGAACTTGGCCTCGCTGTCGCGCAGCGCGATCTCCGAGGCGCGGCGGTCGGTGATGTCGCGCACCACCGCCGAGTAAGCGGTCGGCCGGCCCGTGGCGTCGCGCGCCACGGTCAGCACGGTGGAGCCGAAGAAGCGCCGCCCGTCCCGCGCCGCGTGGATCCATTCGACCTCGCAGCGCTCCTTCTCCGCCACTCCGGCCAGCAGACCGCGGATGTTCTCCGCGCAGCGTTCCTCCGGCGCGAAGAGCAGGGAGAGCGGACGGCCCAGCGCCTCCTCCTCGGTGTGGCCGAACAGGCGGCGGCTGCCCTCGTTCCACGAGGTGATGCGGCCCTCCAGGTCCAGCGTGACGATGGCGTAATCGCGGATGTCATCGATGGCCTGCCGCAGCCGGCGCAGATTCTCCTCGGCCAGCCGCCGCTCGGCCAGGGTGCGGGCTTCCACGACCGCCCGCTCCACCGCGGCGGGAAGATGGGCCAGCCGCTGCTTCAGCACATAGTCGCGGGCGCCCATCTTCAGCGCCGACACCGCCGTCTCCTCCCCCATCCGCCCGGACAGGAACAGGAAGGGGGTTTCCGGAACGCGCGCCTTGGCGATGCCCAGCGCCTCCAGCCCGTCGAAGTTGGGCAGGGAGAAGTCGGCCAGGATCAGGTCGAAGCGCCGCCCGTCCAGAGCGGTCTCGAAGGCCGCGCGGGTGTCCACGCGGGTCACGTCGCAGGCGATTCCCGCCTTGCGCAGGCGCGCGCAGGCCAGCTCGCAGTCCAGCGGGCTGTCTTCCAGATGCAGGATGGTCACGGCCGCGGGCATGGCGGCGGGCATTCCGGAGGGCATTCCTTCAGGCGCCTTTTCCCGCGGGCGGGGTTCCCGCCGGGCGGCGGGCGCAGCCGACCGGAGGTTCGTTCAGGATCGCCCAGAAGGCGCCCAGGTCGCGGATCGCCTGGAAGAAGGCCTTGAAGTCCACCGGCTTCACCACGAAGGCGTTCACGCCCAGCTTGTAGCTGCGCACGAGGTCGCTTTCCTCGCGCGACGCGGTGAGCATCACGATGGGGACGTGCCGGGTCTCGGGGTCGTTCTTCACCCGCTCCAACACCTCCAGCCCGTCGATCTTCGGCAGCTTGAGGTCGAGCAGGACGACGGCGGGAAGCTGGGTCGGCTTGCCCGTCTCCGGGTCGCGCCGAGTCAGCATCCGCAGCGCCTCCTCGCCGTCGCGGGCGACGATCACGTCGTTGGCAAGCTGGCATTTCTCCAGCGCCGCCAGGGTCAGCTCCAGGTCCCGCGGGTTGTCTTCGACCAGCAGGATGGGTTTCAGGTCACTCATCGAGTTCTCGCAGATCCGGTTTCGCCGTCCCGGCCTTCGGCAGCGTAAAGTAGAAGATGGCCCCCTTGTCGAGCCGTCCATCGGCCCAGGTCCGTCCGCCATGGCGGTCCACGGCGCGGCGCACGTTGGCCAGACCGATGCCGATGCCTTCGAACTCCTCGTTGCGGTGCAGCCGTTGGAAGACCCCGAACAGCTTCTTTTCGTAAGCCTGATTGAAGCCGACCCCGTTGTCCCTGACGAAGAAGAGGGTTTCGGTGGGCCGGTCTTCGCAACCCACGGCGATGCGCGCCGGTTCCCGCCCGCGGGAATATTTGATGGCGTTCGACAATAGATTTTGCAGAACCAGCCGCATCATCACGGGATCGCCGCGCACCGTGGGCAGCGGGGCGATGTCCCATTCGATGGCCCGCCCGGCGGTGTCGGGCGCCAGCGTCTCCCGCACCTCCGCCACCAAGGCGTTCATGTCCATGGACACAGGGGTCAACTCGCTGCGGCCCATCTGGGAGAAGTGCAGCAGATTGTCCACCAGAGTGCCGGCGCTGTTGGCCGCGTCCACGATGACGTCCAGATAGCGCTTCCCGGTTGCGCTCAGCTGGTCCGCCTCCAGCTCCTGCAACAGTTCGGCGTAACCGACGATGTGGCGGAACGGCGCGCGCAGGTCATGGGAGACGGAGTAGGAGAAGGACTCCAGCTCCTTGTTGGAGCGCGCCAGTTCCCGCGACAGGGAGGCCAACTCCTCCGCCTTGCGCAGGACGATGCCGATGACGGCGTGGCGCAGCGCCGCGGCGGTGTCGCGCTCCGCCGCGGTCCAGGGCAGCGCGCGGTGGCGCACCGTCTCCTTCCAGGTCTCGAAGGAGGTGCGCGGACTCAACCTCTGTCCCTGCCCCTGCCCCTGCCCGTCGCGGCCGAGCGGCTTGCGCGGGTCGCCGCCCCAACGGACGGTGCGCACCACCTCGGGCCGGAACCAGAGCACGTAACTGGCGTGCAGCTTCGACACCGCGACGGCCAGCAGCCCCGCCGCCTTGCCTTCGAAATCCGCCGCGGCCGGGTAGAGGGCGGGCAGGCTGTCGGTCTCGAACTGCTCCGGCTCGCCCTGGGTGGCCAGCCAGTCGACAAGGCCGCGCACCTGCTCTTCCGTCGGGGTTTCACCGACCAGCGTGCAGCGCCGTTCGAAGACGACGGCGGCCCCGCTGGCATTGGCGAAGCGCAGCAGGTCGTCGGGATGCTCGGTCAACCCGGCGATGAAGGGATCGGCCTGGGCCATGGCGGCCAGCAGCCGCGCCTGGATGGCCTGCAGGGCGATGCGGTGCTCCGCGTCGCGCCGGTCCTCCACCGCGGCGATGCGCACCGACAGGATCTGGGCGATCAGGTCGCAGGCCGAGCGCACGGCGTAGGACACCGCCTTCGGCTCGTGGTGGTGGCAGGAGACCAGCCCCCAGAGCGCACCGTGCAGCAGGATCGACACCGACATGGAGGAGGCGGTTTCCATGTTCCGCATGTACTGCACATGCACCGGCGACACGCTGCGCAGGACGGAGAAGCTGAGGTCCAGCGGCGGCGTCCCTTCGGGGACCGGCGGCCGCGCAACCAGCGGCACCGGGGCATAGCCGGCGTCGGGGATCAGCCGCTGGCGGTTCAGCCGGTACAGCTCGCGCGCCTGGGTGGGGATGTCGGAGGCGGGAAAGCGCAGGTCCATATAGGAGGGCAGCCGCCCGTTCCCGTCCTCCGCCACCACCGTGCCGTGCCAGTCGGCGTCGAAGCGGTAGATCAGCACGCGGTCGAAGCCGGTGAGCGCGCGGACCTCCTGCGCGGCGCAGCCCAGGAGGTCGGTCGGCGTGTTCAGCGCGTCCAGCCGCTCCAGCGCCTCGCGCATGCGCGGGTAGACATGATCGAGGAGGTCGGTTTCCAGCCCCTCCAACCGTTCCAGCTCCAGGATCACCACGCTGTTGCCCGCCGAGTCATCGACGGCGTGGGCGAGAAGCTGGTGACGGCCGGCACCGGGCAGTTTGGTCAAGGCGACCGGCACCGGGCGGGAGGGAACCGGACCGGCGGCGAGGAAGGAGCGGACTGCGGCGGCGATCTGCGGGTGCAGCGCCCGTTCCAACGGCTGTCCCAACGCCCGCTCCAACGGCAGGCCAAGCGCCGGGGCGGCGTTGGCGCTGGCCTGGATCAGGGTGGCGCCGGTGTCGCTTCCGGAGAAGGCCAGCAGCATGCCGTGGGGTTGGATGCTGCCGGGGCGATGGATCGGTTCCCGACTGCAGGCGTCGAGATCCAAATCACCAACGGTCATGGCGCCGGTCCTTGTGGCAGCGTTCACTCCCAAAACAAAGACAATCCAATAGGTCGCTCCTTAATACCCTGCTCGCCGTCCGGTCTATTCGATGATTTCAGATAATGTCGAATGTTTGGCTTGACGGGCATCTCTTTGGTTATCAACGGCGAGAGACTGAGACAATACCACTTCAGAACAATGGCATAAGCAATTGGTCATATATATTGCTTTCGTCGCGCGCGCCTTGGGAAAGGGGGATAAGGCAGGATACGGGATATCGCCCAGGGCGGATCCACGCGGTTGGAACTTTTCGACCGGACCACGTAAGATTCCTCCGGCGCAGCGGGGAGAACCGGAACGGGTCCGGCGGACGGAAGGCAGGCAGGGGTGCATCGGAACGGAATTGACGCCGCACGGCTGGGCACCGCGCGCTGCAGCAGCTGCGCCATCCGGGACCTCGTCCTGTTCGGCGATCTGCGCGACCAGGATTTCGACCTGATCCACATCCCCATCGACGAGCTGCGCTTCCAGCCCGGCGCCACGCTCTACAGCGCGGGGGACGAGGGCGGCTCCCTCTACACGATCCGCAGCGGGCTGGTGAAGCTGGTCCAGTTCCTGCCCGACGGCACGCAGCGCATCGTCCGGCTGCTCCGCCGGGGCGCCGTGGCCGGGCTGGAGGTGCTGGTCGGCAAACCCTACGAGCACACCGCCGTCGTGCTTCAGGAGGCGGAGACCTGCCGCCTGCCGCGCGCGGTGGTCGAACGGCTGAGCAAGGAGACGCCGCGCCTGCACGCCCGCCTGATGGAGCGCTGGTACCAATCTCTCCATCAGGCCGACGAATGGCTGACCGAACTGTCCACCGGCAGTGCCCGGCGGCGGTTGGCCCGGCTGTTCCTGAAGCTCGCCGCCGACGCGCCGAACGACCCGGTCCTGCTGTCGGGCCGCGAGGATCTGGGCGCGATGCTCGGCGTCGGCATGGAGACGGCCAGCCGCACCATCGCCGAGTTCAAGCGCGCGGGTCTCGTGGTCGAGCGGGCGCCCAACGTCTTCGCCTGCGACCTGCCGGCGCTGGAGACGGTGGCGCTGGACGGTTGAGCGACGCCCGCCCCCGTCCCGGCCCGCCCCCGCTGGACCGAGGATCGGTCTGCCGCGTCGGCGCGGATCCATGGTTTGCACGAGAGCATCAAAGGACGAGGCGACCGCAAGACTGCCTCCCCTTCCTTGCGAAGCGGGGCTTCAGACCGTCACTCTTACGAAACAGATTGCGTATGCATGCAATTTCGAAGAAATGATCGTTCAGATTCAATACAAATACGCGATATGCTCTTGAGCAGTTGCACAACCGGTATTAGGATACACTCGGGTATGCAGGAGGGGTGCATGGCGGGCCTGTTGCAGACGCTGACGGGGCGCGTTGCGCACACGAACGCAGCCTTGGCGGTTTCCCCGGCGTGTTGCCGGGCCATGCCGACCGACGCCATGCGCAGGCGACGGCCGTCGTGACACCGCCAGCCTCCCTCTTGATCGGACCGGACATGCCGGCGGCCACCCTTCTGCCGCAGCGCACCGGCCGGTTTCGGCCCTTGAGGACCGCAGTGAACCTCGTTCCCTTCTGAAAGGATCATCGAGAATGAACGACAACAGCGAACGCCTCCCTTCCGTGCAGCCGGCAAACCTGGACCTCTCCTTCATCAACAAGCGGCTCGAGATGGCCGGCTACACGCCGGAGCAGGCCACGGACTCGGTCGAGGCCTACCGCCAGTTCCTCGTCGTCGTGGCGGCCAAGCCGAACCTGATCCTGGTGCCGACGAAGGCGGCGGACGCGGCGTGGCACGAGCACATCCTGTTCATGGACCGCTACGAGGCGGACATGAAGCGGCTGGTCGGCGCCCGGGTCCACCATCACCCGGACGCTCCCGACGCCGCCGCTTGGCAGAAGGCCGTCGCCAACACGCAGGACGCCTTCCGTACGACCCTCGGCGTGGAACTGCGGACGGAGGAACTCGCCGGCTGCTATCTCACGGTCGAGGCGGCCTGAACGTCATACCATCGTATTGAGCGTTGCATGATGCGGCCGGTTTTCTGCTAAATTCGTTCGAACGGCAGCGCGCTTCGCGACGCCCCCCTGACCGGTGGCCCAGGCCGGGGTCAGGGGGGCGGCCCGCAACCCCCAGCAGCGAAAGGGAGGAAGGATTGATGTCCGATCTGGTCCACGACCTCTCCAGCCGCGCCCGGGACATGAACGCCGCGCTCACCGTCTTCGACAAGAGCGACACGCTGCTGGCGACCAACGACAAGCAGAAGACGATCTATCCCTTCATCGACTTTTCCCGCTCGGTGACGTTCCGGGACATCGTGTGGGAATGCGTGAAGCACAAGAAGTTCAGTTCGGACACCATCTATTCCGATCCGGCCCGATGGATCGGCTACGCCGAGGATCTCCGCCGGTTCAACCGGTTCTGGCAGTCCTTCACGCTCCATTCCGACGGGCGGGTCATCCAGATCACCTATGAGCGGTTGGATGACACGGACGGCTGGTGGTACCAGATCCGGCGCGACGTCACCAGCAACGTCCAGGAAAGCGTCCGGGGTGGCTTCGACAGCCTGATTTCCCTCAACGGTGGCAGCGTTCTGCCGCCGTCGGGCCAGCCCTCTTTCGTCGTCCGGCTTCTCGACGCCCTGCCCTATCCGGCGGCGCTGCTGACGCCACGCTGCCAAGTGATCGACGGCAACCCGTCCTTCGCCTCCATCCTGTCGCGGGGGGACGGGCTGTCCATCGTCGGCGGACGGCTGTGCATCCCCGGCGCCCCGACCGAGCAGGCGGAGCTGGGCAAGCGGGCCGCCGGCTTCTTCCGCCGCCGCACCCGCACGCCGATCACGCTGCGCGTGTCGCGCCTGGACCAGCCGGCGCCCTACTTCGCCACCCTGTCGGAGCCGCCCGCCCAGAGCGTCGGGAGCGGCGGCCCGATGAACGGCATCCTTCTTCTCACGCTGGTCGATCCGGATGTGCTGCCCATCGTGTCGGCGCGCGCCGTCGCCGAGCTTCTTCAGATCACCACCTCGGAAGCCGAAATCGCGCTGGCCCTGTGCTCCGGCCGGAGCGTCGACGAGATCGCCGAGGACCGCGGGGTGGAGCGGCGCACCGTCTACAACCAGGTCTCGTCTATCCTGGGCAAGACCGGACTGCGCAACCAAGCGGGGATCGTGCGGCAGGTGACGACGATCTGCTGGCATTTCGGGTCGCGCGTCTGATCGAATCCGGGTATCCTCTCCGACGCATCGCCGACGGCGCGATTACCTGGATATGCATGCTCTCTTATGCATACATATGGCGGACGTCCGGCGCGCTTCCGGCTCCGCTCTGGCCGGAGGCTGTGAAGGAGGCAGGGGCGTCTGGTTCTCAAACTCCCCGGTCACCGCGTCCCACATCATGCCTCTGCCCACCCTCCTCCGCGCGCTTCTGACCCTTCTGGCCATCACAGCCGGCGTTTGCGGCGCCGCGCTTCCGGCCATGGCGGGAACCTTGCGGGCCAGCCTGTCCGACGATCTGACGACGATCGATCCGTTCGTCTTTCCCGGACTGGTCTCGTCCGGCGTCCTTCGGCAGGTCTATGAGGGCTTCACCGCCATTGACTCCGCCGGCAACGCCGTCCCGGCGCTGGCCACCCGCTGGGAAACGCCGGACGGCGGGCGGAGCTGGCGCTTCACGCTGCGTCCGGACGCGCGGTTCCATTCGGGGCGCCCTTTCACCGCCGCCGACGTCCTGTGGACCTGGGAACACCATCTGACGCGCAAGCCGCAGCCCGGTTACAGCGCCTTCTACCTGCGCGGCGTCGAGGGGGCCGCGGCGCTGCAGCAGGGGACCGCCGCGGCGCTGTCCGGCGTCACGATTCCCGACCCCCACACGCTCGTCGTGCGGCTGACCGAACCCGACGCGCTGTTCCCGCTCTACCCCTTCCTGTTCGTCGACCGCGGCATGGAGGCGGAGTTCGGACCGGCGTGGCACGAGCGCGCGTCCGGCGGCACCGGTCCGTTCCGCCTCGCATCCTGGCGGCGCGGCGAGTCCGTCCGCCTGGAGGCCCACGCCGCCTATTGGGGCGGCGCCCCCGCCGTGGACGCCGTGTCGCTGGCGGTGCTGCCCGACCCCAACACGCTGCTGGCGCGCTACGACGCCGGGGACCTCGACGTCGCGCCGCTTCCCGACAACGCCGTGCGCACCGTGGTCCGCCAGCCGCGCTACGACGGGCAGATCAAGGCCTTCGCCCGCGCGCAGGTGCGCTATCTGGCGCTGAACCAGGATTTGTACCCGCCCTTCCGCGACCGCCGCGTGCGCGAGGCGGTCGGCCTCGCGCTGGACCGGGTCGCCACGGTCAACGGACTCCACGCCGGACGGGCGGCGCTGACGAACGGATTCGTCACGCCCGGCCTGGACGGCTACCAGCCGGACGCGGTGCCGCCGGCCCCGTTCGATCCGGGCCGGGCCAAGGCGCTGCTGGCGGAGGCCGGCCACGCCGGCGGGCGCGGCCTGCCGCCGCTCCAGATCGCCGGCGGCCCCAACGTGCGCGAGGAGGCCACCTACTTCGCCGCCCAGCTCACCGCGGTGCTGGGGATTCCGGTCGGCGTGCGCATCCAGGAGCGGGCGGCCTTCGTGGCGGCGATCAACGAGGGGCGCGAGGCGCTGTTCATCAACGGCTGGACGGCGGATTTCCCCGATCCCATGGACCAGCTCGCCACCCAGTGGCACAGCGCCAGCCCGACCAACCGCACCCACTGGCGCAACCCGGACTTCGACCGGCTCATGGAGCAGGCGCGCGGCCTCGCCGATCCCGTCGCCCGCAACGCGCTCTACCGGGAGGCCGAGGCCCTGCTCCGCGAGCAGGCCGTGGGGCTGCCCCTGCCGGTGCCGCAATTCGTGGCGTTGGTGCGCCCGGGTGTGACCGGGCTGGTCATCCGGCCCGACGGCACGACCGACTACCACGCCGCCCGGTTGCCATGACGGCGCGCCGGCCCGGCCGCCGCCTTGCGTTCCGGCGACTGGGCTGGCGATTGACCCGGCGCCTGCCGGGGCTGCTTCTGCTGACCGGCGCCGCCGTGCTGGCGAGTTTCCTGGCCTCCCACGCGCTTCCCGGTGATCCGGTCCTGCTGATGGTCGAGGGGCGGGCCGCCGACCCGGAGATGATCCGCCGGCTGCGGGAAGACGCCGGGCTGGACCAGCCTCTGGCCGTTCAATTCCTCAACTACGCGCTGGACCTTCTGCTGGGCGACCTCGGCCAATCGCTGCGCTACGGCGGCGTGCCGGTGACGGCGCTGCTGGGCGACGCCCTGCCGGTGACGCTCGGTCTGATGGCGGGCGCTGCGGCGCTCGCCCTGCCCCTCGGCCTCGCGCTGGGGCTCGCGGCGGCCGACGTCCGGCGGGCATGGCCGGGCACCGCCCTCACAATCGGGTCGGTGCTGGTCCTGTCGGCGCCGCCGCTGGCGCTGGCGACATGGCTGATGCTGGCGGGGTCCGGTACGGCGCCCTGGGCCGTGGCGGCGCTCGCGCTACCGGCGGCGGCGATGATCGCCCGCCTCACGCGGACCCAGGTGATGGAGGTGCTGGGACGCGACTTCATCCGCACCGCCCGCGCCAAGGGGCTGGGCCGGGCCGCCCTTCTGCTGCGTCACGCCCTGCCGAACGCCCTGGTGCCGCTGGCGGCGGCGGTCGGATCGGTGGCCGGGACGATCCTGACCACCACGGCGGCGGTGGAGACGGTCTTCGCCCTACCGGGGATCGGGCGGCTGACCGTCCAGGCGGTGCTGGCCCGCGACCACACGGTCGCCGGGGCCGCCGTTCTCGTCTTCGTCCTGCTGCAGGTCGCCATCAGCCTGACCGCCGAGATGCTGATCGGCCTCACCGATCCACGGCTGCGCGACGATGGGTTGCGCGACGATGGGAAGCCGTCATGATCGCCATGCGTTCCTACACCGGACGCGCCGGGCTGCTGCTTGCGGCGGCGCTGGCGGTGCCGCTGGCCCTGGCCGTTCTTCTGCTGCCGCTCGATCCGTCCGCCATGGATCTCGGGCAGGCCTGGGCCGGACCGTCCGCCACCCATCCGCTGGGGTGCGACGGGCTGGGCCGCGACGTCGCCGCCCGGCTGATCGCCGGGACGGGAACCTCCTTCGCCATCGCCGGGCTGGCGCTCGCCCTGGCGGTGGGGCTCGGCGTCGCGTCGGGCGGGATGGCGGGCTGGATCGGTGGGCGCACGGACGCCGTGGTCCTGCGGCTGGCCGACCTGCTGCACGGCTTTCCCGAGCTGTCGCTCGCCATCGTCGCGTCCGCGCTGCTGGGGCCGGGCACGGAGGCCATGGTGCTGACGCTCACCTTGGCGGCGTGGCCCTCGCAGGTCCGCTGGTGCCGGGCACTGGCCCTGTCGAACCGCACCGCCGAACATGTGCGGGCCGCCACCGCCCTCGGCGCGGGGCCGCTGCACACCGTCCGCCGTCATCTCCTGCCGGCGCTCGCCGGGCCGGTGGCCATCCGGGCCGCCCTGTCCATCGGACCGCTCATGGTGGCGGAGGCCACGCTGAGCGGTCTCGGCCTGGGCATCCAGGAGCCTTCGGTGTCGCTGGGCACCCTGATCCGCGACGGGCTGGCCGACCTGCGCGACGCCCCCCACCTGATCGCCGCGACGACGGTCACCGTCGCCGCCATCGCGCTGGCCGTCAACCTGCTGGCCGAAGGCCTGCGCGAGAACCTTGATCCGCGGAAGCGGTAGCGGAGGACACGCATCACCCCTGTCCGGCGGCGCCGCGCTCGTACCAGCCGCGGGTCCCCTTCACGATGCGGACCACCGACAGCATCACCGGCACTTCGACCAGCACGCCGACCACGGTGGCCAGCGCGGCGCCGGACCCCAGCCCGAACAGGCTGATGGCGGCAGCCACCGCCAGCTCGAAGAAGTTAGACGCCCCGATCAGCGCCGCCGGGGCGGCCACGCACCAGGCCACGCCGAACCGGCGTGACAGCCAGTAGGCCAGCCCCGCGTTGAGATAGACCTGGATCAGGATCGGCACGGCCAGCAGCAGAATGACCAGCGGCTGCGCCAGGATCGCCTCCCCCTGAAAACCGAACAGCAGGACCAGCGTGGTCAGCAAGGCGAGAAGCGACAGCGGCTGAAGCACGCCCAGCGTCCGCGTCAGCGCCCCCTCCCCGCCCGACGCCAGCAGGCCGCGCCGCCACAGCTGGGCCGCCGCCACGGGGATGACGATGTAGAGCAGCACCGACAGCAGCAGCGTGGCCCACGGCACGGTGATCGAGGCGACGCCGAGCAGCAGGCCGACCAGCGGCGCGAAGGCGAAGACCATGATGAGGTCGTTCAGCGCCACCTGGCTCAGCGTGTAGTGCGGCTCCCCCTCGCACAGGTTGGACCAGACGAAGACCATGGCCGTGCAGGGTGCGGCGGCCAGCAGGATCAGCCCGGCGATGTAGGAGGGAATCTGGTCCTGCGGCAGCAGCGGTGCGAACAGATGGCCGATGAAGAGGCTGCCCAGAAGCGCCATGGAGAAGGGCTTGACCGCCCAGTTGATGAACAGCGTCACGCCGACGCCGCGCCAATGCTCCTTCACCCGGCCCAGCGCGCCGAGGTCGATCTTCAGCAGCATCGGCACGATCATCAGCCAGATCAGCACCGCCACCGGCAGATTGACCTGGGCCAGCTCCGCCGCCGCGATCGCCCGGAACAGACCCGGCGCCACGGAGCCGAGGGCGATCCCCGCGACGATGCACAGGACCACCCAGACGCTGAGGTAGCGCTCGAACAGGCCCATCGCCGGACGGGGAGCCGGCTCCCGATGAACGTCAGCGGTCATGCCGGGCCATCCTCCCGGCGGACCTGGCCGATGCGCTGTCCGGCGCCGTCCACCACCGCCTCGCCGTCCTCCTTGGCGAAGGCGCCGCGCTGCCGGTCGGGAAGGATGTCCAGGACCAATTCGGACGGGCGGCACAGCCGCACGCCGAGCGGCGTCACCACGATCGGCCGGTTGATGAGGATGGGATGGGCGATCATGGCGTCGAGAATCCGGTCGTCATCGAGCGCCGGGTCGTCGAGGCCAAGTTCCGCGTAGGGTGTGCCCTTCTCGCGCAGAACGGCGCGCACCGGCACGCCCATGCGTTGGATGAGATCGGCGAGGTCCTGGCGGCTCGGCGGCGTCTTCAGATACTCGACGACGACCGGCTCGACACCGCTGTTGCGGATCATGGCCAGCGTGTTGCGCGAGGTGCCGCAATCGGGGTTGTGGTAGATGGTGATGGCTGTCATGGGGATGTCCGACAGGGCCGTTGGGACCCCCATATTTCCATATTTTTCAAAATATGGAATAGTAGATTTATGGGTGACCGGCGGCGCGCTTGCTGCCGGGGTGCCCGTCCGATAGGCTGCGCGCCATGAACGTCAAGGATGTCATCGCCGGGCTGGGAGCGCTGGCGCAGGAACACCGGCTGGCCGCGTTCCGGGAACTGGTGCAGCAGGGGCCGGACGGGCTTCCGGCGGGCGTGCTGGCGGAACGGCTGGGCCTCGCCCCGGCGACCCTGTCGTTCCACCTCTCGCAATTGAGCAACGCCGGTCTCGTCGCGTCCCGCCGCCAGGGCCGGCTGATCATCTACAGCGTCGATGTCGGGCGCTTCCAGGCGCTGCTCGGCTTCCTGACCGAGAATTGCTGCCAGGGGAACGCGGACCTCTGCCAGCCGCGTCCCGGCGGCTGCGCGCCCGAAGGCGACTGAGGCGCGGTCAGCGACGCTGCAGCGACATGGTGTAGCGGAAACCGGCGCCCGGATGGGTGTTGACGGCGATCTCGACAAGACGCCCGTCGTCGGTGAAATAGCGCCGGGTGATGACGAGGATCGGCGACTGCGGCGGCACATGCAGGCGCGAGGCGACGTTCAGGCTGGCCGGGGCGGCCTCGATGTCCTGCATCACCTCGGCGATGCGGACGCCGTAGCGCTGCTCCAGCACCGTGTAGATGGCGTACTGCACCACCTCCAGGTTGCGCACCACGTCGGAGAAGGCGGCGTCGATGTAGACCTCGACGTAGGAGAAGGGCTCCGACGTCTCGCGGGTACGGCGCAGCGCGCTGACGCGGAACCACTGCGTGTCCGGGCGGCAGCCCAGCCGCCCGGCCAGCTCCTCCTCCACGATGATGCGGTCCACCGAGAGGATTTCCAGCCGGGTCGAGGTGGCGTACTGCACCAGCTCGTCCAGGGAGCTGATGGAATTGACGAAACGCCCGTCGGCGCGGCGCGCCGCCAGGACCGAACCCGATCCCTGGCGGCGCAGGATGTAGCCCATCTCCTGAAGCCGGCGCAGCGCCTCGCGCACCGTGTGGCGGCTGACGGCGAAGCGGCTGCACAGCTCCTGCTCGGTCGGCAGGCGGTCGCCGACGGCGTAGGCTCCGGCGTCGATCTCCTCCAGCAGGCTGCGGACGATCTCCTGGTAGAGCGGGGTCTCCCCCCGCTCCGCCGCGCCGTCCGTGCCGCTGGTTTCCTTCAGGCTGTCCGCTTCTTCCGACATCGCATCCCTCATGATGCCGGAAGATGGACGAGGCGGGGCGCCGATGCAACCGGCGTACGAGGATGATCCGCGTGGGACCGTCCGCTTACGTCAGCAGGACCAGCGACAGGACCGGGAAAGCGTTGATGACGACCAGCGCGACCACCCGCATCCCATAGAAGGGCAGCACGCCCCGCACGATGGAATGGAGCGGCATCTTGGTGATACGGCTCATCACGAACAGGTTCAGGCCGACCGGCGGCGTCAGGGTCGCCACCTCCACCAGCGCGGTCATGATCACGGCGAAGTGGATCGGGTTCACCCCCACCGCCTGCGCCATCGGGAACAGGATTGGCGCCAGCAGCACGATCATCGACACGCCGTCCAGGAACATGCCGATGACGAGCAGCAGCAGGTTGACCGCCAGCAGGAATTCGAAGGGGGAGACCTGCGCCTCCTTCAGCATCGCGGTCAGCTCGGCGGACAGGCCGAGGCGGGTCAGCACCGCGGTCAGCAGGCCGGAGCCGAGCAGCACGCCGTAGATCATCACGGTCTGGAGAACCGACTCCCGCGCCGTTTCCCACACCGCGGCGAGATTGGCGGTGCGGTAGACCAGCGTCACCAGCACCACCGCGTAGATGGCGGCCAGCGCCGACACCTCGGTCGGGGTGAACCAGCCCATGTAGATCGTGCCGATGATGAGCACCGGCATCATCAGCGCCCCGGCGGCACCCGGCAGGCGTTGGCCGAAGCCCTTCCAGTCCGGACGCTCGCCGACATGACCGTAGCCCTTGAGCCGGCTGACGATCAGCGTGGTGAGGCCAAGCAGGAACGCCTCGAACAGGCCGGGCACGATGCCGGCGATGAACAGGTCGGTGATCGGCAGGCCAACGATGGAGCCGATCAGGATGAAGGTCAGCGACGGCGGGATCATCAGCCCGAGCGTGCCGCAGACCGCCACCAGCGACGCGGCGAAGCGGGGCGGGTAGCCCTCGTTCGGCATCAGCTTCACCGCCGCCGGGCCGAGCGCCACGGCGCAGGCCACCGACGAGCCGTTGACCGCCGCGAAGAACACGCTGGACATGGCCAGAGCCAGGGCGATGCCGCCGCGGAAGTAGCGGATGATCGTCCCGACCAGCTCCAGGATGACCAGCGCGAGGTTGCCGCGGGACATCAGGTTGCCGGCGAAGATGAAGAACGGGATGCAGACCAGCGCGTACTTGTCCACGGAATCCCAAGCCATCTGCGCGACCAGGACGACCGGGATGTTGAAGTTGAAGGTCAGCAGGCCGACCGCGATGACGCCCAGCGCCAGAGCGATGTGAACGCCCGCGGCCACGAAGAACAGCAGGCTGACGACGGCGACGATGGTGGTCATGGTGTTTCCTCCGCTTTTTCAGCCGTCGTTCAGAGATTCTCGCCCTCGACGGGCGGATCGGGGTCGTGGCCGCGCAGCAGCAGGATGATGTTGCCGACAAAGGCGAAGCCGTAGAGCACCCCGCCCAGCGGCAGCACAAGCCGGACCGTCCACAGCGGCAGGTCGAGATTGGACTCCGTGAACATGCCGATGGCCTGGAGATGCGCGACCTCCTGGAATCCGGCGATCACCAGAAGCACGCTGAAGGCCAGCCCGATCAGGCTGTTCAGCCAGGCGAAGGCCATCCGCACCCGGTGCGGCATCATGTTCAGCAGCAGGTCCATGCGGATGTAATGGCCGTGCCGCGTGCCGACGCCCAGCGACAGGAGCACGCTCCACACCACCAGGAAGCGGACCAGTTCCTCCGCCCACCAGTGGCTTTCCGACAGGAGGGAGCGGCTGGACGCCTCGTAGAACATGAAGCCGATGGCCGCCATCATCAGGATCGTGGCGACGTTCAGGAGGATGCGGTCCTCAATGAAGCTCCACCAGCCCGGCAGGCCGCGGCCCGGCGACGAGGCGGCTTCCGCCGCGGGCGACGTCGCCTGGGTGTGCGGGGCCGCGGAAGTCGCCGCGGACGTCAATGTATCGGTTCCCGGCATGGGTGGAACTCCCTTCACGAGAAGACCTGAGTCTGGGGGACGCGGCTCAGCCAGCCGGTGGCGCGCTCGTAGGCGTCGGCGATGCGCAGCAGCGTGGCTTCCGACCGCGGGCGGCCGATGAGCTGCAGGGCGATGGGCATGCCGTCCGGATCGAAGCCGGCGGGCGTGACGAGCGCCGGCAGGCCGAGGTAGGAGACCGGGCGAGTCAGCGCCGCCACCCCGGCGACCACCGCGGCCATCGCCGGCCCGGCCCCCACGTCGGTCTGGGCGGCGGTCGGAACGCGGCTGCGCAGGGCTGGGACGAACAGCGCGTCGCAATGGGCGAAGGGGCCGTCGATCATCGCCCGGAGATGAAGCGCGCGAAGCTGCTTCGCCTGGAGGTAGGAGGCCGCCGGCACCATCAGCCCCTGCAGAAGCCGCGCGCGGACCTGCGGGCCGTAGTCCTGCGGGCGCTCGCGCAGCCAGGGCGCGTGGACGGCCGCCGCCTCCGGCGTGAAGACGAGGTTGGCGAGGTCGCCGTAGGGCGCGTGGTCGGGGATGTCCACGTCGACGACGCGGGCGCCGGCGCGCTCCAGCACCGCCCGCGCCCGCTCCAGCGCGGCGGCAACGGCAGGGTCCAGGCCGTCGTAGTAGAATTGACGCGGGATGCCCAGCCGCAACCCTTCGACTCCCTGGCCGATGCCGTCCACGGCGTCCGTCCGCCCGGTGATCACCGAGAACAGCGTCGCCGCGTCCTCCGCGCTGCGGGCCAGCGGGCCGACACAGTCCAGGCTTTCCGACAGCGGCATCACGCCGTCCATCGGCGTCGCCCCCTGCGTCGGCTTCAGCCCGACCACGCCGCACAGCGCCGCCGGAAGCCGCACCGACCCGCCGGTGTCCGAGCCCAGCGAGCCGAAGGCCAGCCGCCCCGCCACCGCCGCCCCGGAGCCGGAGGAGGAACCGCCGGTGATGCGGTCGGGGTCCCAGGGGTTGCGGCAGCGACCGAGATGGGCGTTGTGCCCGGTCGGCCCCATGGCGAATTCCGCCATGTGCAGCGTGCCGAGGGTCACCGCTCCCGCCGCGTCCAGCCGCTCCAGCACCGTGGCCGTCCGCTCCGGGTGGAAGCCGCCGCGGATCGTCGGGGAACCGCAGGTGCAGCGCTTGCCGGCGCGGTAGAACATGTCCTTGTGGGCCAGCGGCACGCCGTGCAGCGCCCCGCGCGGCCGTCCGGCGCGGGCCTCCGCATCTGCGGTGCGGGCGGCGGCCAGCGCCTCCTCCGGCTCGACCGACAGGAAGGCGTTGAGCGTCGGGTTCAGCCGGGCGATGCGGTCTAGGCAGGCGTCGGCCAGGGCCTCCGCCCGCAGCGCGCCGTCGCGGACCGCCCTTGCGGCCTCCGTCAGGGTCAGCGATGTGGGATCGGTCATGCCCGCTCCCCGGCGATGAGCGCGGCATGGGCGCCCAGCGGCACGTCGAACAGCGGGCCGCCGGGATGCGCCGCCGCCAGGATGCCCGGCACGGCGGCCAGCAGGCGCCCGCACAGGGCGGCGTCGGTATCGTCC
The DNA here is from genome assembly GCF_005222205.1 of Azospirillum brasilense. Taxonomy (NCBI): domain Bacteria; kingdom Pseudomonadati; phylum Pseudomonadota; class Alphaproteobacteria; order Rhodospirillales; family Azospirillaceae; genus Azospirillum; species Azospirillum brasilense. The sequence continues at coordinate 467,734 of NZ_CP032348.1, forward strand.
AGGGCCACCCCCTGAATCCTGGCCAGGGTCCGCGCGCAAGAGGCGGCGTCCCCGATGGAGTTCTCCGTCATTCCTTCCCTCCCTTCCGGTGCTGTCCCGCGCGGCTCTTCCGGCCGTTCACCGCAGGCAGGGGCTTCGGTGCCCCGTTACCCGGATCGTTGCAGCGTCATTTCATAACGGTATCGTCCGGCCGCGTGGCTGCTGACCGCCACCTCCAGCGCGTTTCCTTCGGCGTCCAGATAATGGCGGATCACCACCAGGATCGGGGTGCCGACCTCCACCGACAGGCGGGACGCGAGATTGGCGTCGGCCGAGGTGGCCTCGATCGACTGCACGACCTCCTCGATGCGCAGGCCGTAGCGGCTTTCCAGCACCGCGTAGACGGCGACCGGAAAGGTGCCGATGGCCTGGGCCACGTCGTCGAAGGCGGCGGGCAGGAACACCTCGGTGTAGCAGAGCGGGGTCCGCTCCCCCGGCTGGCGGCGCAGCGCCACCACCCGGACCCAGGGCGTGTCCGGCTGCGAGCGCAGAAGCTCCGCCGTCCGCCCCTCCACCAGGATCTTCTCCACCGCCAGCACCTCCAGCCGGGTGGAGGAGGCGTACTGCCCGATCTCCGCAAGGCTGGACAGCGTGTTGTGGAACCGCCCGTCGGGGCGGGCGGCGGTCACCACCGACCCCGAGCCCTGACGGCGCGCGATCAGGCCGAGATCCTGGAGCCGGCGCAGCGCCTCCCGCACCGTGTAGCGGCTGGCGGAAAAGCGCAGGCACAGCTCCTGCTCGGTCGGCAGCCGTTCGCCGACCCCGACCCGCCCGTCCGAGATGTCGGCGCGCAGCGCGTCCAGGATCTCCTGGAAGCGCGGCCCCTCCGCGGCGGACGGGCGGACGGAGGCCGGGCGAACGGCGGCTTTCACAGCGCCCCCTGCTCGCGCAGGGCGGCGATGCGCTCCGGCCCGATGCCGATGCGGCCCAGCACGTCCTCGGTGTCGGCGCCCAGCGCCGGGGCGGGGCGGGTGGGAAGGCGCTCGCCGCCGATGCGCACCGGTCCGGTCAGCATCCGCACCTTACCCGTTCCGTCTGGGGCCGACCCGTCCGGGTAGGAGAAGTCGGCCACCCGGTCGCTCTCGCTGACGAAGGGGTTCTCCAGCGATTGGGCAATGTCGAGGACCGGGGCGGCGGGAACGGCGCCGCCGAGGATCTCCACCCACTCCGCCGTGTCGCGCTGGCCGAGCACCTCGTCCAGCAGGACGGTGAGCAGCTCGCGGTTGGCCAGCCGGTCCTTGAAGCTGCGGAAGCGCGGGTCGTCCCCCCATTCCGGCTTGCCGATCTTGTCGCAGAAGACCGGCCAGAACTTTTCCTTGTTGCACATGACGAACAGCCAGCCGTCGCGCGTCCGGTAGAGCTGCGACGGGGTCAGGGAGGGGTGCGCGGAGCGCGGCTCCCGCCCCTGGTTGTGGCCGCCGTTGAGGTACCAGGTGGCGAGGTAGGTCATGTTGTGCAGCGCCGTGTCGAACAGGCTGACGTCCACGTCCGAACCCTTGCCGCTGGCCCGCGCCCCGACCACGCCGGAGACGAGGCCGAAGGCGGTCATCAGGCCGGTCATCATGTCGACCACCGACATGCCGAAGCGGGCGGGCGGCCCGTCCGGCTCGCCGGTCACCGACAGGTAGCCGGCCTCCGCCTGCATCAGATAGTCGTAGCCCGGCCAGGCCCGCCGCGGCCCCGTGCGCCCGTAGGCGGACAGGTGGGCGCAGACGATCTTGGGGTTGACCGCCTTCAGATGCTCGTAGGTCAGGCCCAGCTTGTCCGGCAGGTCGCCGCGCAGGTTGTCCAGCACGGCGTCGGCGTGGCGCACCAGCTCGTGCAGCACCGCCATGCCCTCGGGGTGCTTCAGGTTGAGGGTGATGCTGCGCTTGTTGCGGTTGAAGGACTGGTAGAAGTGGCTGTTGCCGGGGCCGAAGAAATGGGGGCCGACATGCCGGCCGACCTCGCCGCCTTCGGCGGGATTCTCGACCTTGATGACTTCGGCCCCGAGATCGGCCAGCAGCATGGTGCCGAACGGGCCGGCGCCGTATTGCTCCACGGCGATGACGGTGACGCCTTCGAGGGGTAGCACGCGGTGTCTCCCTGATGGGGGTGTGCGGGGTGTGTGGGGAGTGGTTGCACTTGCCCCCCTCCCGGCCTCCCCCCGCTGCGCACGGGGAGGAGAGAAGTCCCCTCCCCTGCGTCAGCGGGGGAGGGTTAGGGTGGGGGCCCGTCGCGACCACCCATCCTCACACCGGATTCTGCTCGATCAGCCGCTTGGCGATGATGATGCGCTGGATCTCGTTGGTGCCCTCGCCGATGCACAGCAGGGGGGCGTCGCGGTAGAGCCGCTCGACCACGAACTCCTTGGAGTAGCCGTAGCCGCCATGGATGCGCATGGCGTCCAGGGAGTTCTCCACCGCCGCTTCGGAGGCGAAGAGCTTGGCCATGCCGGCCTCGTAGTCGCAGCGCTCGCCGCGGTCGAGCGCCTTGGCCGCCTGCTGCACGAGAAGCCGCGCCGCGGAGACGCGGGTCGCCATGTCGGCCAGCTTCATCGCCACGGCCTGATGCTCGTGGATCGGCTTGCCGAAGGTCTTGCGCTGCTGGCTGTACTTCACGGATTCGTCCAGCGCCGCCTGGGCGACGCCGACGCCGCGCGCCGCCACGTTGACCCGGCCCAGCTCCAGGCCGGAGATGGCGCAGGCCATGCCGCGGCCCTCGACCCCGCCGATCAGCCGGTCGGCCGGGACGCGGTAGTCCTCGAAGACCAGCTCGGCGGAATCGATGCCCTTGTAGCCCAGCTTCTCCAGCTTGCGGCTGACCTTGAAGCCCGGCCCCTTCTCGGCCAGGAACATCGTCATGCCCTTGTGGCGGGGCTGTGCCGTCGGGTCGGTCTTGACCAGCAGGGCGAAGCAGCTTCCCTGGATGCCGTTGGTGATCCAGGTCTTCGAGCCGTTGATGACGTAATCGTCGCCGTCGCGCTTGGCCACCGTGCGGATGGCCTGCAGGTCGGTGCCGCAGTCCGGCTCCGTCAGAGCGAGGCCACCGCGCAGCTCGCCGGTGGCGAAGCGCGGCAGGAAGGCGGCCTTCTGCTCCTCCGTCCCGGTCTTGGTGACGATGAAGGCCATGATGAGGTGCGAGTTGATGATGCCGGACAGCGACATCCACACCGACGAGATGCGCTCGATCATCTTGGCGTAGGTGGAGGGGCGCAGACCGAGCCCGCCGTATTCCTCGGGGATCGTCGCCCCGAACAGGCCCAGCTCCTTCATCCGCTCGACGATCTCGTCGGGGTAGGCGTCGTCATGCTCCAGCTTCAGGGCGACCGGCCGGACATGGCGGTCGAGGAAGCGGTCCACGCTGTCGAGGATCAGGCGCTCCTGCTCGTCGCGTTCCGCGTCGGTCATGCTGGTGGTGGTGTCGCTCATGGCGTGTTTCCCGGAATGGATGGTCAGCGGACGGACGGCGACAGGACGGACAGCGAGTCCGCCGCGCGCGGGCTGGCGTCGAGGCCGAGGACGGCGTCGGCGATGCGCGCCGCGGCGGTCTCGTTCACGGTCATGGCGGCGTTGCCGCGGTACTTGTCCACGATCTCGGCGTTGGACAGCGGGCGGTCGGCGGCGCCGCGGTTGATGTGCTCGCGGTGGCGCAGCTCCCGCCCGTCGTCGAGCGTGATGACCAGCTCGCCCGAATAGGCCTTGGGGAAGGGCGAGTCCGGATCGTGGCGGTAGGACACCTTCGACGCGATGTCGAGGATCGCCGCGTCGCCCAGCGCGTCATTCTCCAGCTCCGCCAGGGTCAGGCGCCCGCGCACCAGCGCTGCGGCGACCAGGAAGGGCACGCTGAACTGCGCGTCGTAGGAGTTGGACGGCCGCTTCTTGTTGGCCTCCGGCTCGCAGACGGTCTTGACCACCTGCTCGGGCACCAGCGCCTCGATGCGGCGGATGCGCGCGGTGTCGAGGCCGTCGCGGCGCAGCTCCAGGGCGGCGTCGACGCAGGCGTGGGTGAAGTGGCAGGCCGGGTAGGGCTTGATCGCCGTCGCCATCAGCTCCCACGTCTCGCCGAGGCCGGCGGTGGCGATGCCGAGTTCCGCGCGACCGGCCTCCTTGCCGAGATAGGCGTTGAACAGGCCGAAGCGGCCCTCGTAGGGGCGGGTGACGCCGGTGAAGCCCTCGCGGGCCAGCGCCGCCGCGGTGATGCCCGCCGCCGCCGCCCAGCCGGGATGCAGGCGCTTGTTCCAGGCGCCGTCCTCCAGGAACTCCAGGCTGCCGCTCGCCATCGACAGGGCGATGCCCTGGGCGGCGGCGAGCTGCGCGCGGGTCAGGCCGAGCAGCCGGCCGGCGGCCAGCGCGCAGCCGAACACGCCGATCATGCCCGTCGGGTGGAAGCCCACCTGGTGGAAGCCGCCGCGCGCCACCGCGCCGAGCCGGGCCGCCACCTCGACGCCCAGCACATAGGCGCTGACCACGGAACGGCCGTCCGCCCCGGTCATCGCCGCCGCCGACAGCACGGCGGGCATCACGCTGGCGGTCGGGTGGATGACGCCGCCGATGTGGGTGTCGTCGTAGTCGAGGCCGTGGCAGAGCAGCCCGTTGACCGTCGCCGCGTCGCGGGCGGGCAGCGCCGCGGGCATGCCGATCACCGGCACCGGCCCCTCCCCCGCCAGCCCGCGCAGCGCGGTCAGCGTCTTGTGGGCGAAGTCGTAGCGCGTCGAGGCGAGCGCGATGCCCACGGCGTCCAGCATGTGGTGCGGCGCGCGGGTGCGGACCTCCGCCGGGATGGCGTCGTCGGGGGTGTCGGCGACGAAGGCCGCCAGCGTGGCGGCGATGGATTCCATGGTCGGATCGGTGGCGGGCATGGTTCCTCCCTCTTGTTCTTCTCGGGCTATCTGTTCGTCTGGGATTGTCCGGATCAGTCGCTCCGGATCAGTCGCCGATGCCGTGGCCCCGCTTGGGGACGAGGCTGGCCCGTTCGAAGGTCAGGAAGACCGTGCCGTCGGCCTTGTAGCCCTCGGTGTAGGTGGTCACGATGCCCTGGGTCGGGCGCTTCTTGGATTCGCGCACGTCCAGCACCTTGGAGCGCGCGTAGATCGTATCGCCGGGGAAGACCGGGGCGACCAACTTGATCTCCTTCCAGCCCAGGTTGGCGACCGACTTGTAGGAGACGTCGTCCACCGTCATGCCCAGAACCATGGCCAGCGTCAGCCCGCTGTTGACCAGCGGTTTGCCGAACTCCGACTTCTCGGCGAAGGCGTGGTCGCAGTGCATGGGGTGGCGGTTCATCGTCAGCAGGCTGAACTGGATGTTGTCCGCTTCGGTGATGGTCCGGCCGGGGCGGTGCTCGTAGACATCGCCGACGGTGAAATCCTCAAGGTAGCGGCCAAGGTCGGCGACGATGGTCCGCGGTTCCTGAACATCGGGCATGGGCGGGCGTCTCTTGTCTGCGGATCGGAGGGGTGAGTGCGGGGCGCCGATCATTTCAAGGTGACATGTTCAGCGCGTGTGATAGCATGTTGTACGTACAAATAACACGCCACCTCACCCTTGGAAAGCGTTTTCATGCCCAACAACCCGCAAGCCCCAGCAACGGCGCCGGAATCGCCGGCCCGCCGCTCCTACCTGTTCGTTCCCGGTGCCCGTCCCGACCGTTTCGGCAAGGCCCTGGGGGCCGGCGCCGACGCGGTCATCATCGATCTGGAGGACGCGGTGGCCCCCGGCGACAAGGACAGCGCCCGCGCCGCCGTCTGCGCCTTCCTGCGGGAACACGACGGCGCGGGCGGGCCGGCGGTTTTCGTTCGAACCAATTCGCTGCGCAGCCGCACCGGCCTGCTCGACATCCTCGCCCTGACGGATCTGCCGGACGGCGCGGCGCCGCGCTGGGCGGGAATCCTGCTGCCGAAGGTGGATGGGGCCGAGGATGTCCGGCTGGCTGCCGGACTTCTCGACGAGCGCAATCTCCCCGGCGCGCTCGGCGCGCTGATCGAGAGCGCCGACGGGCTGGAGAACGTTATGGCGATCGCCGCGGCCTCCCCCCGCCTGTCCTTCCTGATGTTCGGCGGGGCCGACCTGTCGGCGGAACTGCGCGTGCCGCTGTCCTGGGAGCCGCTGGTCCAGGCCCGCACCCGCATCGTGCACGCCGCTGCCCGATTCGGGCTGGACGCGCTGGACATGCCGTGGATCGCGCTGGACGACGAGGAGGGCTACCGGCGGGAGCTGGCGCGCAGCGTCCTCCACGGCTTCACCGCGCGCTCAGCCATCCACCCCAAGCAGATCACCGCCATCCACGACGCCTACACCCCGTCGCCGGAGGCGGTTCTCCGCGCCGGACGGGTCCTGGCCGCCTTCGAGGCCGCGGGCGGCGGGGTCTGCGTGCTGGACGGCAAGCTGGTCGAACGCCCCCTGGTGCTGGGGTCCCATCGAATCCTGGCATTGGCCCGCCGCGCCGGAATGCTGTAGGCCAGGAATCGACCGTTCACGCGCGCCGCGCCACCGCCACTTGTCCGGACCCTACAAGACGCAAGGCCCATGACCACGCAAGAAACCCCGCCCGCCCCCTTTCCCCTGCTGCTGGCGGAGGTGACCAGCGTTCAGACCGTCGCCACCCTGTCGGTCCTGACGCTGGCGACGGTCGCCCCGCTGGCCGCCGCCTCGCTGGGGGTCGGGTCGGAGGCGGTCGGCTACCAGATCAGCGTCATCTACAGCGCCGCCGCGCTGGTGTCCGCCTTCGCCGGTCTGGTGGTCCGCCGCTGGGGCGCCGGCACGGTGGGTGTCCTGGCGCTGGGGCTGGGGCTGGTGGGCTGCCTGGGCCTCGCCACCGGCTCCCTGTGGGTGGCGGCGCTGGCGTCGGTGCTGCTCGGCATCGGCTACGGGCTGGTGAACCCCTCCTCCTCCCACCTGCTGAACCGCTTCACCCCGCCGGCGCGGCGCAATCTGGTCTTCTCGCTGAAGCAGACCGGTGTGCCGCTGGCCGGCGTGCTGGCCGGGCTGACCCTGCCGGGAATCGGCGAGATCGCCGGCTGGCGCGGGGCGGCGCTGGCGGTGGCCGCCATGTTCGCGCTGCTGCTGGTCCTCTTCGCGCCGGGCCGCCGGGTGTGGGACGACGACCGCAGCCCCGGCCTACCGATCCGCGGCAACCTGATGGAGGGGCCGCGGCTGGTCTGGCGGGTGCCGGCGCTGCGCGGCTTCGCCCTGATGGGCTTCTTCTTCTCGGCGATCCAGCTGTCGCTGATGGCCTTCACGGTGAACATGCTGGTGCACGACCTGCACTGGTCCATCGTGTCGGCCGGGCTGGCCGTGTCGGTCATGCAGGCGGCGGGGGCGGCGGCGCGCATCGGCTGGGGGCTTCTGGCCGACCGGCTGCGCTCCGGCGTGGCGGTGCTGGGCGGCATCGGCGGGCTGTCCGCCGCCTCCGCCCTGGCCACCGCCGGGCTGGGGCCGAGCTGGCCGGTGCCCGCGGTGATCGGCGTGCTGACGGTGTTCGGCGTCGCCGCCATCGGCTGGAACGGCGTGTTCCTGGCGGAGGTGGCGCGGGTCGCCCCGAAGGGCACGGCCAGCACGGCGACCGGCGGCGCGCTGATGTTCACCTTCTCCGGCGTGGTCGTCGGGCCGGCGCTGTTCGCCACCCTGTTCAACGCGGTCGGCAGCTACGGCGAGACCTTCGCCCTGATGATGGCTTTCCCGCTGGCCGGGGCGGCGGCCGTCCTGTTCTGGTCGCGCCGCAAAACTTGATGGCGAGGGTCATAGGCCCATCGCGTAGAGTTGTCCGTACAATAATGTTGGCACTGCCCACTGTTTTCCCCTATGATCGTTCGGACAAGCGGGCCAGAAGCGTCCGAACGCAGCAATGGGAGGGAAGCCAATGTTCAATCCGTCACTCTTCAGGCCATTCTGGGCGAAGACGCTGCTGGTCGGCATGACCGTGGCCGGGCTGGCCGCCGGGACGTCGGGCCAGGCCCGCGCGCAGGCGGCGCCGGTCGAGATGGTGATGACGGACGAGATCGCGACGTCCCACTGGACCGCCAAGATGATGGACGAGTATGCGGCCCTCATCGAAGAACGTTCGAAGGGCCGCATCAAGCCGAAGGTCTTCCACTCCGGCACGCTCTACAAGGACAAGGACGCCGTCGCCGCCCTCGGGTCGGGCGCCGTGCACATGGTCTGGCCGGTCAGCGTGCAGCTTGAGAGCATCGCCCCGCAGTACGGCGTGGTGAACCTGCCCTTCGCCGTCACCGATGCCGCGATGTCCAAGCCGGAAACCGCGCAGGAAGTGTCCAAGCTGCTGTCCGGGCTGGTGGCCGACAAGGGTATCCGCGTCATGGGGCTGATGCGCACCGCCGACCTGATCTTCCTGTTCAAGGACAAGGAGGTCGACTCCGTCGGCGACCTGAAGGGCAGCAAGATCCGCCTGACCGGCGGCCGCGTCCTGCAGCTTCTGATGCGCGACTTCGGGGCCAGCCCGGTGTCGATGCCCGCCTCCGAAATGGCGGCGGCGCTGATGCAGGGCGCCATCGACGGCATCTACACCTCCGCCGGCGGCTGGGAGATGGTCGGCACCAACGCCGCCAAGGTCGCCTCGCTGATACCGGGCATGAGCCTGCTCACCTACTCCGTCCTGGTCGACGACAAGTGGATGAAGGGCCTGCCCGACGATCTGCGCCAGGTGGTGGAGACGACCACCAACGAGATCATCGCCAAGCAGTGGCAGCGCGCCATCGACGCCGACAAGAAGACCATGGATCAGATGATCGCCCAGGGCGGGCGGCTGGCCGTGGCTCCCGAGGCGGAGCAGGCGAAGTTCCGCGAGATCGCCAACAAGGTCAACCAGGACTACGTCCGGCGCTACCCTGAGGTCTGGAAGCAGTATCAGGCCATCGTCGGCGACAAGAGCTGAGGCGATCCCCCTCGCTTCACCTCGCGGTGCGGGCGGCGTTCCGGAAGGGGCGCCACCCGCACCGATTTTTTTATAAGGACCCTCAGACCGACCGCATGAGGCCGCCGTCCACCCGGATGTTCTGCCCGGTGATGTAGCCGGCCCCGTCGGAAGCGAGGAAGGCGACGGTCGCCGCGATCTCCTCGCTCTTGCCGTAGCGGGCCATCGGCACGCCCTGGCGCCGCTCCTCCGTCGCCGGCAGGCTGTCGATCCAGCCGGGCAGCACGTTGTTCATGCGCACATTGTCGGCGGCGTACTGGTCGGCGAACAGCTTGGTGAAGGAGGCCAGCCCGGCCCGCGCGACGGCGGAGGTCGGGAACATCGGGCTCGGTTCGAAGGCCCAGGCGGTCGAGATGTTGATGATCGTCCCGCCCTTCTGCCCGACCATGACCGGGGTCACCAGCCGGACCGCCCGGACGACGTTCAGGAAATAGACCTCGATCCCCTTGTGCCAGTCCTCGTCGGTCAGCTCCAGCAGGCCTTTTCGCGGGCCGTGGCCGGCGCTGTTCACCAGCGCGTCGATGCGGCCCCAGCGCTCCATCGTCCGGCTCACCAGACGCTCCAGATCCTCGGCGGACTGGTTCGAGCCGGTCACGCCGATGCCGCCCAGTTCCTCCGCCAGAGCCTCGCCCTTGCCGGAGGAGGACAGCACCGCGACCTTGAACCCGTCCGCCGCGAGGCGCCGCGCCGCCGCGGCCCCCATGCCGCTGCCGCCCGCGGTGATGATGGCAACCTTATCGCCCATGATTCGTCATCCCTCTCCTGCCGGAACGGTTCGTCCGTTCCTTCTCCCCTCCTGTATCGCACCGGATGCAGGACGGGGCCAAGGGAAGCGTGCGCGCGCCTTCGGGCGCCAAAAGGACGGCGCCGGATTCAGGGTCGGTCAGCGGACGAAAAGGAAGGCCAGCGACGCGACCGGAGCCACGGTGACGAAGCCGACGGCGACAAAGCGCTCGACCGGGCTCCAGGACGCCCAATCCCGCTGAAGCGAGGACAAGAACGACTTCATGATCCCTCACGGACCGGCTGATGTTGCAATGCATATAAGATACGGTTTCCAGGGGCGTTCGTGCCAGAGGCGTGGCTTCCGTATCGCGAAATATCAGGGGGTGATGCAGCGCCGCCACAGGCCGGAAAGCGGCACTCCGAAAGGGTTTCGTCAAACCGGTGCTGCTCAGGGTTGCCCATCGGCCACAGGGTTCGATGGACGGGAGGATCAGGACGGCGCGCCGCCGTTCCCGCCGAACAGGGCGAGGATGCGCGCCGCCGCCAACTCTGGCGGAATCGACGCGATGCAATGCGCCTCGGCCGCCGTGCAGCTTTCCGGCGGACAGGGCGCGAGCGCCGCCGCGGGCCGCAGCACCTGCGCCCGCGCGCACCAGGGACGGAAGCGCTCCGGCGCGTGGAAGTGGTTGGGGTCCCCGCCCTCCGGATGGCAGGAGAAGACGGCGACCGGCACGCCAACGGCGGCCCCGAGATGGGCCGGGGCGGAATCCATGGCGATCAGCCCCGCCGTCCGCTCGATCACCGCCGCCGCCAGCCGCAGGCCGGTCCGCCCGGTCAGGTCGGCCACCCGCCCCGGCAGAGCCGCGGCGATCCGCTCCGCCGCCGCCCACTCCAGCTCCGTGCCGAGAACCACCACCCGCGCGCCGAGCGCGATCGCCACCACGGCAACCACCGCCGCCAGCCGGTCCGGGGGGTATTCGCGGCGCGAGGCGGCGGCCCCCGGCGCCACGGCGATGAGCCGTTCCCCCGACGCATCGGTCAGCAAGCGGGCGGCCTCCGCCCGGTCCTCCGCGGTCAGGTGCAGTTCGACCCCGTCGCCGTCCGGCACACCGCCGGCGAAGCGCAGCAGGGCGAGGTTCTGCTCCACCTCGTGGCGGCCGGGCGGCGGCGTCAGCCGGTGGGTGTAGGCGCGGTCGAAACCGGCGTTGCCCGACGCCTTCCAGGGCGTGACCGCCTCGGAGAAACTGACAACGGCGCGGGCGCGGCTGTTCGCGGCGAGCGCCGTGGCGCCATGCCGGTCGAAATCGTAGCGGGGCACCAGCGTCAGGTCGAAGCCGGCGCGGAAGGCCTCCGCGAAGGCCGCCGCACCACCCGGCGTGACGCCGCGCAGGTCGATCCCCCCGCCCGGCTTCGGATGGGGCGCCACCACCGCGTCGACATGCGGGCAGGTCTCGGCGAGGTCGGCCACGGCGGGGCGCACCGCCAGCACGATGCGCGCCCGCGCCGCCGAGGCCCGCAGCCCGCGCAGGAAGGGCGTGGCGAGCACGAAGTCACCCACCTCGTCCAGCTTCACCACCAGGATGCGCCGGGCGGACGAAAGGTCGAAGACGGCGTCCGTCATGCCGCGCTCATGTCGATGCGGGCAGGCGGCAGACCGGCGCACCAGCGCCGCCACGCCATGCGGTAACCGGCCTCGACCGCCCGGACATACCCCGCCTCGTCCATCAGCGGGGAGCGCGCCATCCGCTCGCGCAGGCCCGCGCGTTGCGCCTCCAGGAAGGCGCGGTCCGTGGCCAGCCGGACGGCGAGCGCCACGTAATCGTCCTCGCGCTCCACCACCAGCCCGCCCAGCCCGACGCTGCCGAGCATCGTGGCGCCCCAGCGCGAGATCATCGCCTCCCCCGCGATGGACAGCACGGGTACCCCCATCCACAGCGCGTCGCAGGTCGTCGTCCCGCCGTTGGCGAAGACGGGGTCGAGCGCGCAATCGAGCAGCCGATAATCCTCATAGGGGTCCGGGGCGGTGCCGCGCAGCAGCAGCCGCGATTCCTCAACCCCATGGGCGGCGAAGGCGTCCAGCACCCGCCGCGCCACACCGCCGCCGGACAGCCCCCGCCACTTCAGCATCAGCCGCGCCTCCGGCACCGCCGTCAGCACCCGCCCCCACAGCGCCAGCGTCGAGGCGTTCAGCTTCGTCAGGTTGTTGAAGGAGCCGAAGGTGAACACCCCCGCCGTCTCCACCGGCGGGCGGGCCGGCGGCGGCGCGGCGGACTCAGCCGGGCGGTAGCACAGCACGCTGCCCGGCAGGCGGATCAGCTTTTCCGTGTGCAGGGCGTCCGCGCCCGCCGCGGCGAAGCGGTGATCGGAAAACTGGTAGTCCATCGCCGTCAGCCCCGTCGTGTTCGGGTAGAGCGGCAGGCTGACCTGGACCGGCGCCGGGCGGCGGATGAACAGCGGCATACGGTTGCGCGACATATGCCCGCCGCAATCCACCAGCACGTCGATGCCGTCCGCCCGGATCAGGCGCTCAAGCTCGCCGTCCGGCAGGGCCGCGACGGCGCGCCAGCGGTCGGCCAGCGCGGCGAAGCGGTCCGTCGCCGCGTCCTTCGGCAGGTCGGCGTAATAGCAGGTCACCTCCACCGCCGACCGGTCGTGGCCCTCGATCAGCGGCAGCAGGAAATGGTAGCCCGGCCCCGGGTAGCGCTGGAAATCCGGCGACAGGTAGCCGACGCGCAAGCGGCGCTCCGGATCGCGGTCCACCGCGGCGAAGCGCGGGGCGGCGGGCGGCACCGGCATCACCGCACGCTCGAACCCCTTATGCTCCTCGAACACCGCGCCGAGGTCGGCCTCTTCCGCGAAGCACAGGCAGAACAGCAGGTTGGAGCGCACCTCCGCGTCCTGCGGCGCGCGCTCCAGCGCGGCGCGCAGGGCGGCAACCGCCTCGCCATGGCGGCCGAGCGCCATCAGCGCGACGCCCAGGTTGGAACTGGCCAGCGCCTCCCGCTCCGCCGTGCGCAAGGCCAGCGCCCGCCCCAGCAGGACCAGCGCGTCGTCGAAGGCGCCCGCGTCGATGGCGTGGGTGCCGAGGTTGGTCCAGCCGGCGGCACCGTCGGGCTGCAGGGCCAGCGCGCGCCGGAACCACGCCCGCGCCTCCCCGGGGCGCTTGGCCCGGTGCTGGACGGCCCCGGCGTTGAGGGCGTGGCCCGCCTCCTCCGGGTCGGCGCGGACGGCGCGGCGGGCGGCGGTCCCGGCCGCCTCCATCGCACCCAGGGCGGACAGCGCCATGCCCAGCCCGGTCAGCGCCGGGGCGGACTCCGGCTCCAGCGCCAGGGCGCGCCGGTAGCAGCGCGGCGCCTCCGCGGGATGGCCGCGCTCCTGCCACAGATTGCCGAGCACGAGCAGGGAGTCGGGCGCCGGGGCCAGCACCGCCGCCCGCTCCAGCCACGCCGCCCCCTCGCGCCAGGGTCCCGCCGCGGCCAGCGCCGCGCCCAGGACCTTCGCGCCTTCGCCGTGGCCCGGCTCCAGCGCCATCAGCCGCCGCCCCGCCGCCACGGTGCCGGCCCTATCGCCCAGCGCGTGACACAGGCCCGTCACCTGCTCCTGCGCCTGGACCAGCAGCGGCGCCAGGGCGGCGGCGCGGCGGAAGGCGGCGAGGGCGTCTTGCGGACGCCCGGCGTCGCGCAGCGCGGCCCCCTGGTTGTAGACCGCCAGCACGTCTCCGGGAGCGAGCGCCGACGCCCGCCCGTACCAGTCCGCCGCCGGGCCGGGCCGCCCCAGATCGTACAGCGCGTCGGCCAGCGCGTTCGCGGCTTCGCCATCCTGCGGCGCCAACGCCAGCAGGCGGCGGAAGGCCCGCGCCGCGACCTCCGCCCGCCCGAGCTTCGTGTGGGCCGCCGCCTCCCGCCGGTGATGGTCGGGGACCAGCGGGGCGAGGCGGGCGGCGTGGCCGTAGGCGTCCGCGGCCTCCGCCCAGCGCCCCGCCGCCTCCAGCACGCGGCCGAGGTTGAGGCGGAAGACCGGCTGGCCGCCGTCCTTCGCCACGGCCTTGCGGATCAGCGCGATCGCGGATTCCGGATCGCCGGCCTGCGCCGTCAGCAGGCCCAGCAGATGCAGCGCGTCGCTCTGGTCCGGGACGTGGCGCAGCACCCGCTCGTAGAGGGGCCGCGCCTCCGCCAGCCGTCCGTTCTGGTGATGGACGACGGCCTGCGCCAGCGTTTCCTGGAGCGTGGCAGTGGAAGGGTCGCGGCTGGCGCTCATGACGGTCCGTTCGGCTGGCCCATGGACAGGGCGTCGGGGCGCGCAGTGTAGCGCGACCGCGGGACGGCGGGTACGAATGCCTTGATGCCGCCGGGATCAGCCGACCGTAAATTTTCGGTCCGGACCGCGCAGGAGATCCCGGCAGCCCGCGTATCACCACCAGCAGGCTCCCCGGAGCCGGTCGGACGGCCCCGGACGCAGGCCAAAACCTAGGAAGGAGCAGAGGATGGCCGCGTGGCGGTGATCGACGAGGACGACGACGAAACGCTGATGGCCGAAACGGCCGCGGGAAGCCGGGCGGCCTTCGACCGGTTGACCCGCCGTCACCTGCGCCGGAGCCTCGCGCTCGCCCACCGGGTGGTCGGCAACGCGAGCGACGCGGAGGAGGTCGTGCAGGATGCCTTCCTGCAGATCTGGACCCACGCCGACCGCTGGCGCGGCGATGGGACCCGCTTTTCCACATGGCTCTACCGCATCGTCGTCAACCGCTCGATCGACTACCGCCGCCGCAGAAGCTTCCAGCCGCTGGACGACGCCGTGGAAATCGTCGACCCGGCCATCGGCGCCGATGGGCTGCTGGCGGAACGCCAGCTCGGCGCGGCGGTGGACGCGGCGATCGCCGCCTTGCCGGAACGGCAGCGGGCGGCGCTCAGCCTGTGCTACTACCAGGAGATGAGCTGCACGGAAGCGTCGGAGGTTCTGAACGTCTCGGTCTCGGCCATGGAAAGCCTGCTGGTCCGGGCGCGGCGGATGGTCCGCACCCGTCTCAACTCCCTGATCCGTCAGAAGGACGGCGACGAGAAATGACACTCAAAGAGTTCAAGCGCTTCGCCGACCTCTACGGCGGCGACATCGACCGCTGGCCCGCGACGGACGGCGTCGATGCCCTGATCCTTCTTGAAGAGTCCGCCGAGGCGCGCGCCATCCTGGCCGACGCCGCCGCGTTGGACGCCCTGCTCGATCACGCCGCCCCGGCCGTGACCGAGGACAGCGTGCAGCGGGTGCTGAACGGCATCGCGGCAAGGCTGGACGCGCCGGTGGAAACGGCCCCTGCCCCCTGGACCCTGGCGGCGGCGCCCATGCGCTTCTGGCCGACCGCCGGATTCCTGGCGGTCATGGGGATGGCGGGCTTCCTGGCCACCGTCCAGGGCGTCCTGCCGGCGCAGAACGCCCTGGCGAACGGCTACGCGGAGGTCGTGGTGAACAGCAGCTATCTGGGGACGATCCGATGAGCCGTCCCATCGGCCGCCCCACCGCCCCGCGCCGTTGGCCCTGGTATCTGCTGATCGGCTCGCTCGGCATGAACATGCTGCTGGGCGGCATCCTGGCCGCGCAGGCGCTGCACCTCATGCCCCCACCGCCGCCTCCCGATCCCGGCCAAGGGCTCGAACGCTTCGTCGAGCGGGCCGAGCGGGAGCTGTCCCCCGCCGACGCGGCGGTCCTGCGGCGCGGCTACGAGGCGGAGCGCATGGCGGTCGAGCGCATGCATCAGAACATGGAGGCGATGCGCCGCCAGCTTCGCGACAGCATGAACGCTCCAACCTTTGATCCGGACGGACTGCGGCGCGCCCTCGATCAGGCCCACGCGACCGAGGCCGATCTGCGCGGCCGGCTGGACAGCCGCGTGATCGAGGTGCTCAGCCAACTGTCGCCCGAGGGGCGCCGCAAGCTGGTGGAGATGGGGCCGCCCCGTTAAACGGTCTGGCCCCGTTAAACGGTCTGTCCGCCGGGCGACAGCCGGGCGGCGGCGTTGGCGGCGCCCATGGCGAGCGCCGCCTCGCGGGCGGTCAGGCCGCGGGCATCCCGCGCGTCGGGATCGGCGCCGCGGGCCAGCAGGAGGTCCACCATGGCGACGCGGTCGAACATGGCGGCGGTCATCAGCGCCGTCCGCCCGTCCGGCCCGCAGCCGTCCACGGCGGCCCCCTCCTCCAGCAGGACGCGCAGCACCGCCTCATCCCCCTTGAAGGCGGCGGCGGCCAGCGGAGTCTGCCCGCGGTCGTTCGCCAGCTCCGGATCGGCGCCGTGGCGCATCAGGTTGCGGGCCAGCTCGGCGTGGCCGTGGTAGCTCGCCAGCATCAGCAGGCTGTCGCCCTTGTCGTTGCGCAGATTGGCCGGCAGGCCCATCTCCAGCAGCTCCGTCAGTTCGGCGGTGCCGCCGGACCGCGCCCAGTGGAACAGCTTGCCGGCGAAGGCGATGGTGTCCTCGTCGAGTTCCCCGCGCGGCTCCCGTTGCGGCTCCCCCTGCGCTCCCATGGCGGCGGTCCCCCGGTCAAGGTTTCGGCTCAAACCGGGGAAACAGCCGACGCAGCACTTTGTTGCACCATCTCGTCGCGCGCCTCCTCCAGCAGCCAGCCGCGGAAGGCAGCGACGGCGGGGCGCTCCTGCATGCCCTCCGGGCAGACGAACCAGTAGCTGCCGGACGACGCCTCGATCTCCGGAAAGGGCAGGACGAGGCGCCCCGCCGCCATGTCCTCGGCACACAGCATGCGGTCGGCGACGGTGGCGCCCATCCCGGCGGCGGCGGCCTGCATCGCCGGGTCCATGGCGTCGAACACCGCGCCCTGGCGCAGCGCCTCGAAGAAGGGCAGCCCCGCCGCGGCCAGCCAGGTCCGCCAGTCCTGCCCCTCCGAACAGCCGTGCAGCAGGGGGATGGCGCCGAGGTCCATCGGTTCCCGCAACCGCTCCGCCAGGGCCGGCGGGCAGACGACGGTCAGGCGCTCCGGCAGCACCTCCACGGCGGAGACGCCGGGCGGCACCTCCCGGCAATAGGGGATGGCGGCGTCGAACTCCTGCGGGTCGAACTCAAGCCCGCTGGTCCAGGCGACGGTCACCCGCACCTGCACGTCGGGGTGGCGCGCCTGGAAGCGGACCAGCCGCGGCATCAGCCAGCGGATGCCGAAGGAGAAGGCCACCCGGATCCGCAGGTCGCGCCCCCGCGCCGCCAGCCGCGCCGCCGTCCCGGCGATGCGGTCGAAGGACTCCGACAGCACGGGCAGCAGGGCGCGTCCGTCGTCGGTCAGCTCGACCCGCCGGGTCAGCCGCCGGAACAGCGGCACGCCAAGCCACTCCTCCAGCCCCATGATCTGCCGGCTGACCGCCCCCTGCGTCACGCACAGCTCGTCCGCCGCCTTGGAGAAGCTCTCGTGGCGGGCCGCCGCCTCAAAGGCGCGCAGGGCGTGAAGGGGCGGCAGGGCACGCCGCATCGGATGCTCCATGGATGAGTCTCGCTCATCCATCTTATGAGAAAGCATGGTTTGTCGTCCACGCACCGACGCGCGATTTTCCGGCTTCAAGGAATGACCGACCGGCGGGAGGGCCGCATGACAAGCATGAGCGGAACGCACGACAAGCGGCGCGGCGGAGCGACCGCCGGTCCCACCGTCCTCTCCTGGCTCGCCCGCCTGAACGGTTGGCGGGAGCGGCGGGCGCTGCGCCGCGCCCTGGCCCGCATGGACGCGCATCTCTGGGCCGACCTCGGCTTCGACGAGGCGGCGGCGCGGGAGGAGATGGACAAACCGTTCTGGAAAGGGTGAGCGGACCGGCGGCTCAAGGCGGTCGGTAGGCGCTGCCGTCCTCGGCGCGGGCGGGCGCCTCGACGTAGGTCCCGTGGTCCGGCACGGCGATCCGGTCGAAATCGCGGGCAAGCTCATGGAGCGCGGTCCGCATGCCGTCTCCCCGCATGGCGGGACCGTGGCCGGTGACCACCAGTTCGGGCTCCAGCCCTGCCAGCAGCGCCACCGAGTCCCGCGCTTTCGCCCAGTCCGTCGTGTAATACATGGGCGGACCGTGCATCTCCGGGTCCTGGACGGCCACGGCGTAGGCGGATTCCTGGCGCGTCGTGATGAAGGCGTCGCCCGCGATGAGACTGCGGTCCGCCGCGCGCCAGAAGGAAACATGCCCCGGGCTGTGCCCCGGCGTCGCCAGCCAGCGCCAGCCCGGCATGCCCGGAACGCTGCCGTCCTCCGGCAGGCGGCGCAGCCGGCCGCCCACATTCACCGGCCCGCGGGGATAGAGCGGCGCCATCAGCGACATCAGGCCGCCGCCGACCGACGGATCGGGCGCAGGGTAGGATGCGCTGCCATCGAGATAGGGATGCTCCAAGGCGTGCGCGTAGACCGGCGCGTCCCAGCGCTCGGCCAGCTCCTCAAGGGCGCCGACATGGTCGAAATGCCCGTGGGTCATCACGATGCCCGCGGGTCGCGAGTCCGGCCCGAACCGCTCCTCCGCCGCCCTGGCGATGAGGGCCGCCGTACCCATGACGCCGGCGTCGATCAGCACCCACTGCCTGTCACTGGGCCGGTCGCCGGCCCCCGGCGCGCCGACGAAGACGACGTTGACGATGGCGAGCCGCCGGTAGGCCAGGTCGGGAGCGATCTCCCGCGTGCCGTCGTCGCGCGCCCGGTCCCGCTCCGGATCGTCGGCCCGCCCCGCGGAATCGAGAGGGATCTGCCGCGCCATGCGCCGTCCTCCGTGCTGCGATGGGTGAGGGTCGGTTCCGCTCACCATTCGTAGGCAAACTGAAGGTGCCGGCGATGGTTCCCCAACGCAGGGTGGCGGCGGCTACTCCATCGGCTGGTCGAGCGGGCGGCCCAGCGCCCCACCCGCCGCAGCGCCCAGGGCGCAGCCCAGCGCCGCCGCCGGACCGGTCGCCGGCAGAGCGGCCCCGCCGGTCGCCGCCCCCGCCGCGACGGCGCCCGTCGCCCCCATCGCACCGCCGGCCAGACAGCCGAGCGTCAGCCCCGCCACCATGTGCCGGTTCTGGTACAGCAGGGCGCCGCCCAGGATGATCGCCCGCTCCGCCCCGTCGCGCAGCCCGTCCGTCCGGTCGGACAGCCAGCCGCGCCACTCCGCCCGCCCCTCCGATGTCGGCGATGCGGCGTCGGCAGCCGGGGCGGTTACAAACACCAGCGTGGCGAGACCCGCCGCGGCGAGGGTTCGGCCCATCCTGTGTCGCATGGGAAGCTCCTTTTTCCAGGCCGTGAGGATACGCCATCGCGGCCGGAACGCCGTCCCGAAAGGAGGGACGAGCGGCCACCGACCGGGCTACCCCCTTCGCGTTGGGCCTGTAGTAGATACTTACTGCCAAGCCAACAATCAGTGTCGCTAACACTCACGCTGGAGCCACCAACCGGAACGGAGCCAGCCCCATGGCCAAGGCCATCCACATGATGATCCGGGTCCTCGACGAGGAGCGGGCGCGGGACTTCTACGCCCGCGCGTTCGGCCTGGAATGCGCCGACCGCTACGCCTTCGACGGCTTCACCCTGGTCTATCTGCGCAACGCCGAAAACGACTTCGAGATCGAACTGACCATCAACCACGGCCGCACCGAACCCTACGCCCACGGCGACGGCTACGGCCATCTGGCCGTCTGCGTCGACGACCTGGACGGGGAGCACCGGCGCTTCAGGGCGCTCGGCTACGGCCCCAACCCGATCAAGGAGTTCTCGCGGGACGGCGCGCTGATGGCCCGCTTCTTTTTCGTCCAGGACCCCGACGGCTACAAGATCGAGGTCCTCCAGCGCCACGGCCGCTACCGCTGACACTAGGCGCGTGCGGCACTCAAAGCAAAAATCACAAATGGTCTTGGGAGGAAGCGATGCGTTCTCCGACGAGCACAACAGCAAAACCCGCCCCCAATCACACCATGCACCGGCGCGCCTTCCTGGCGGCCTCGGCCACCGCCGCCGCGGCGACGGCCATCCTGGTGTCGGGCGGGGCAATCCTCTGCCCGCGCGAGGCCTGGGGGTATGAAACCAAGGCTCTGGCGCCCGACACCATGCGCTCGCTGATCCGGGTGTCGCGGGACATCTACCCGCACGACCGGCTGGCCGACCGCTTCTACGCCGTCGCCATGAAGACCCAGGACGAGAAGGCGGCCGCCGACGCCGCGCTCAAGGAGCTGTACGAGTCCGGCATGGCGAAGCTCGACCGGCTGGCCAAGGCCAAGCACGACGCGCCCTACGTGGAGGTCGGCTGGGAGGCCGACCGCGTCCGGCTGCTGCACGAGATCGAGGCCGATCCCTTCTTCCAGACGGTGCGCGGCGGGCTGGTCACCGGGATCTACAACAACCAGGAGGTCTGGCCGCTCTTCGGCTACGAGGGCGAGAGCGCGGCCAAGGGCGGCTACATCGACCGCGGGTTCAACGACATCGAGTGGCTCTGACCACCGTCTCAGGAAGGATGTTTCAGCCATGGCAGCGAAATTCGACCTGAACGACGACAGCGTCGTGGTGATCGTGGGGTCCGGGGCCGGCGGCGGCACGCTGGGCACCCAACTGGCGCTGAAGGGCATCAAGACGGTGATCCTGGAAGCCGGCGGACGCCACAACATGGAGGATTTCCAGAACGACGAATGGGCCAGCTTTGCCCAGATCTCCTGGCTCGACCCGCGCACCACCTCGGGAAGCTGGCGGGTGTCGCGCGACTTCCCCGGCCTGCCGGCCTGGATCGTCAAGGCGGTCGGTGGCTCCACCGTGCACTGGGCGGGGGCCGCGCTGCGCTTCCAGCCGCACGAGTTCAAGACGCGCACGACCTACGGCGAGGTCGCCGGCGCCAACCTGCTGGACTGGCCGATCACGCTGGAGGAGCTGGAGCCCTGGTACGCCAAGGCGGAGGACCGCATGGGCGTCACCCGCACCAACGGCATCCCCGGCCTGCCCGGCAACAACAACTTCAAGGTCCTGAAGGCCGGCGCCGACAAGATGGGCTACAAGGAGTGCCACACCGGCAACATGGCCATCAACTCGGAGCCCCGCGACGGGCGCGGCGGCTGCCAGCAGATCGGCTTCTGCTTCCAGGGCTGCAAGTCCGGGGCGAAATGGTCCACCCTGATCGCCGAGATCCCCAAGGGCGAGGAGACCGGCAAGCTGGAGGTACGCGCCAACGCCCAGGTGCTGAAGATCGAGCATGACGCCAAGGGCAAGGTGACCGGCGTCGTCTACGCCGACAAGGACGGGGCGATCCAGCGCCAGAAGGCGCGCATCGTCGCGGTGGCCGGCAACTCCATCGAAAGCCCCCGGCTGCTGCTGAACTCCGCCTCCTCCATGTTCCCGGACGGGCTCGCCAACTCCTCCGGCCAGGTGGGGCGGAACTACATGCGGCACATGACCGGCTCGGTCTACGGCGTGTTCGAGAAGCCGGTGCGCATGTACCGCGGCACCACGATGGCCGGCATCATCCGCGACGAGGCGAAGAACAAGCCCGACCGCGGCTTCGTCGGCGGCTACGAGATCGAGACCCTGTCGCTCGGCCTGCCCTTCATGGCCGCCTTCCTCGACCCCGGCGCCTGGGGGCGGGAATTCACCTCGGCGCTCGACGGCTACGACCATATGGCCGGCATGTGGCTGGTCGGCGAGGACATGCCGCAGGAAAGCAACCGCATCACCCTGCACGCCGACAAAAAGGACAAGTACGGGATGCCCGTCCCCAACGTCCATTTCGACGACCACCCCAACGACGTCGCCATGCGTCAGCACGCCTACCGGCAGGGCATGGCGCTGTATGAATCGGTGGGGGCGACCCGCAGCTTCCCGACGCCGCCCTACCCGTCCACCCACAATCTGGGCACCAACCGGATGAGCGAGAAGGCGCGCGACGGCGTGGTGAACAAGTGGGGCCAGACCCACGACGTGGCGAACCTGTTCGTCTCCGACGGCTCGCAGTTCACCACCGGCGGGGCCGAAAATCCCACCCTGACCATCGTCGCGCTGGCGCTGCGCCAAGCCGACTACATCGCCGGCCAAATGGCCAAGAACGCGATCTGACCCTCTGCTGTCCCATTATTCGGGACGTTGCGCGGATTACAGCCCCTCTCTTCCGGACGGAGGAGGGGGGCTCTCTTTTGCGCTCAGGCCGTCTCGCGTTCTTTTTCCGGGGCGGTGAAGGAGGCTGGAATGCCCGCCGGAAGGACGGCGGCGGCCACCGCGGCAAAATCGGTGCGCGCCTCCCGCTCCAGCTCTTCCACGCAGGGGCGGTGACCCTTCACTTCCTGGGCGTAGGTCAGGCAGGCGCAGCGCAGCAGGCCGGCGAAATTGCGCCGCTCCACCCCGCGGGCCAAGACTTCGTCGTGCAACTTTGACAAGAAGCGGCCCAGCGAGACGCCCTGCATCGCCGCGATTTCCTCCAACGCGTCCCAGAAGGCCGCTTCCAGACAGACGCTCGTCGAATGACCGCTGAGACGGACCCGCCGGGTTACCATGCGGAAGCGCTCCGGGTCCTGACCGGCAAAAATTCGGCACATCCCTCGTCTCCCTCCAAACTTCCCCGACTCCTTGAATGCACTATGACCGGAAAATCAGTAAAGCGCATTAATTTCCGAAAGACGGAACCCGCTGAGGTCGAGTGAAGAGAGGGAAACATCACCATATCCGCGCGCATCGACAGGCACCGGAGACGCGCGGTCTTCCCCGGATACCACCCCCGCCCGCTGAAATATGCGCTTACCTCAGCCAACCCCACGCAAAAGAACGAGCGTTGAAAAATCGGGGAACCGTTTCCGCAGCGCATTTCTGTCACGGAACCCACCCCTGCCGACCACGTTGTTGGTTTCCGGTTTTCGACGCCACTCCGCTGCGCCGCAAAATTCCCTTGTATTCGTGGCGAATTCCCCGGCGGCAACCCGACGACACGTCATTGTAGAGAGGATGGAAACATGAGTTGGGCCGGCCAACACCAGTTCCCAATCGGCAGAAACCGAAAAAGAACACGTCCGACCGCCGACTCGTCACACTCCGAGATCACCGTCCCACCCTCGCAAACCCTGATCTGCTTCTCGCACTTGCGCTGGAGCTTCGTTTATCAGCGCCCACAACATCTTATGTCGCGATTCGCGCGTGACAACCGCGTGCTGTTCGTCGAGGAGCCGATCCACAACGACACCCCCGAGCCCTGGCTGGACGTGCGCGAGGATGAGGGTGTCCATGTCCTGGTGCCCCGCCTGCCCGCCGGCCTGGACGGCGAGGCGGCCGTCACCGCCCAGCGCCAGCTTCTCGACCGCTATCTGGCCGAGGAGGGGGTGACCGATCCGATCCTCTGGTACTACACGCCGATGAGCCTCGGCCTGTCCGGCCACCTGCGCGGGGCGCTGGTGGTCTACGACTGCATGGACGAGCTGTCGGCCTTCCACGGCGCCCCGCCGGAACTGGTCGAGCGCGAGCGCCAGCTGATGGCGCGGGCCGACGTGGTGTTCACCGGCGGCGTCAGCCTCTACGAGGCCAAGCGCACCCTGCACCCCAACGCCCACGCCTTCCCCAGCAGCGTCGACGTCGCCCATTTCGCCGCCGCCCGCGGCATCGACGAGGACCCCGCCGATCAGGCGGCCATCCCGCACCCGCGGCTGGGCTTCTACGGCGTCATCGACGAGCGGCTGGACATCGCCCTGCTCGACGCCGCCGCCGCGGCGCGGCCCGACTGGCAGTTCGTCCTGGTCGGCCCGGTGGTGAAGATCGACCCGGCCGACCTGCCCCGCCGTCCGAACATCCACTATCTGGGCCCTAAGAGCTACGACGACCTGCCGCACTATCTGGCGGGCTGGGACGTCGCCCTGATGCCCTTCGCGCGCAACGAATCAACCCGCTTCATCAGCCCGACCAAGACGCCGGAATATCTCGCCGCCGGGCGCCCGGTCGTCTCCACCTCGATCACCGACGTGGTGCGCGGCTACGGCGACAGCGGCGTCGTGCGCATCGCCGACGCGCCGGAGGATTTCGTTGCCGCCATCGCGGCCGCCCTGGCCGACGCCGCCGACCCGGAGCGTCTGCGCGCCACCGCCGACCACATCCTGCGCGACATGTCCTGGGACAAGACCCAGGGCCACATGAAGGCGCTGATGGAGCAGGCCCGCCAGCGCGGACGCGCCGCGCCGCCGGCCCATCGCCCGGCTCCCGCCATTCATCCGGCCAAGCACGTCAACGGGCGCGCCGCCGGTCGCCGTTCCGGCTTCGATTACCTGATCGTTGGGGCGGGTTTCGCCGGCAGCGTGCTGGCGGAACGTCTGGCGGCAGGGTTGAACAAGCGCGTGCTGCTGATCGACCGGCGTCCGCACATCGGCGGCAACGCCTACGACCACTACGACGACGCGGGCGTGCTGATCCATCGTTACGGCCCGCACATCTTCCACACCAACGCCAAGCCGGTCGCCGATTATCTGTCGCGCTTCACCAAGTGGCGTCCCTACGAGCACCGGGTGCTGGCGCGGGTGGACGAGCGGCTCGTCCCGATCCCGATCAACCGGACGACGGTCAACCAGCTGTACGGGCTGGACCTCGACGAGGCCGGCGTGGCGGAGTTCCTCAAGAGCCGGGCGGAGCCGGTTGCCGACGTCCGCACCTCGGAGGACGTGGTGGTTGGCGCGGTCGGGCGGGAGCTCTACGAGAAGTTCTTCCGCGGCTACACCCGCAAGCAATGGGGCCTCGACCCGTCGCAGCTCGACAAGGCGGTCACCGCCCGCGTGCCGACGCGGACCAACGACGACGACCGCTATTTCGGCGACAGCTTCCAGGCGATGCCGCTGAACGGCTACACGCGGATGTTCGAGAGCATGCTCGACCACCCGAACATCAAGGTGATGCTGAACACCGATTTCGACGACGTGCGCGACGAGATCGCCTATGACCGCATCGTCTTCACCGGCCCGATCGACGAGTATTTCGGCCACCGCTTCGGCAAGCTGCCCTACCGTTCCCTGACCTTCCGGCACGAGACGGTCGACCGGGAGTGGTTCCAGCCCGTCGCCGTGGTGAACGAGCCGTCGGAGGGCGTGCCCTACACCCGCGTCACCGAGTACAAGCACCTGACCGGGCAAAGCCACCCGAAGACCAGCATCACCTACGAGTATCCCTCCGCCCAGGGCGATCCCTACTACCCGATCCCCCGCCCGGAGAACCAGGAGCTGTTCCGCAAGTACCAGGCGCTGGCCGACGACACCCCGGACGTGATCTTCCTGGGCCGGCTCGGCACCTACCGCTACTACAACATGGACCAGGTGGTGGCGCAGGCGCTGGCGGTCTACGCCCGCCTGGAGAAGGAGGAGCAGCAGAGCCGCGGCCTTGCCGCCGCCGCGCGGGCCTTCGGCTCGCTGGGCGCGGAGCGGGACGTGCGGGTCGCGGGGATGGGGGATTAGGCGGAGCGCGCGCACCCTTGCCCCCCTTTTTCCCCCGCTGAGCGGGGGAGGGCGCTTTCTTATCCCCTCCCCTGCGAAGCGGGGGAGGGTTAGGGAGGGGGCAAGACTCCGCACACCCCGAACGCCCCAAAATCACAGAGCACCCCCATGCACACCCCCACCTTGTTCGACAGCGTCTTCCTCGGCGGCTTCGAATGCTCGACGCACCGGCGGCATGACGGGCGCCGGTTGGACCTGATCGCGGCGACCGGCCACGACCGGCTGGCCGCCGAGGACTACCGGCGCATGGCCGCCCACGGCCTGCGCAGCGTGCGCGATGGCGTGCGCTGGCACCTGATCGAGACCACGCCGGGCCACTACGACTGGTCCAGCCTGCTGCCCATGGTCCGCGCGGCGCGGGAGTCCGGGGTCCAGGTGATCTGGGACCTCTGCCATTACGGCTGGCCGGACGACATCGACATCTGGCGGCCCGCCTTCGTGGAGCGCTTCGCCCGCTTCGCCGGGGCCGCCGCCGCCCTGCTCCGCGACGAAGGCGTGGAAGCGCCCGCCTACTGCCCGGTCAACGAGATCTCCTACTGGGCCTGGGCCGGCGGCGACATGAAGCGCTTCAACCCGATGGGCGAGCGCCGCGGGGCCGAACTCAAGCACCAACTCGTCCGCGCCAGCATCGCGGCCATCGACGCGATCCGCGCCGCCGACCCGCGCGCCCGCATCGTCCAGGTCGATCCGGTCATCAACGTGCTGCCCCGCCCCGACCGCAAGGGCGACGCCGGGGCGGCGGAGGAGGCCCGGCTGGCCCAGTACGAGGCGTGGGACATGATCGGCGGCTACGCCTGGCCGGGGCTGGGCGGCAAGCCGGAGTATCTGGACGTGATCGGGGTCAACTACTACTCCGACAACCAGTGGTTCCTGAGGGGCGGCACCATCGGGCGCGACGACCCGCGCTACCGCCCCTTCGCCGACATCCTGGCGGAGGTCCACCAGCGCTACGGCCGCCCGGTCCTGGTGGCCGAGACCGGCGCCGAGGGCGACGCCCGCGTGCCCTGGCTCGACTATGTGGCGGAGCAGGTGGCCGCCGCCCTGCGCGCCGACGTGCCGGTGGAGGGCGTCTGCCTCTATCCGATCCTCGACTATCCCGGCTGGGCCAACGACCGCCACTGCGAGACCGGCCTCTACGGCCTGTGCGACGAGGATGGCGGGCGCTGCCTGCATCAGCCGCTGGCCGCCGCCCTGGAGCGCGCTCAGGCCCGCATCGGTGCGCTGCTCGGCCAGCCGCAGTATCAGGCGGCTCAATGAGCGGTTTCAACACGGACACCATCCCGGACCGTCCCGGCCGCTTCCTGCTGCGCTACATCCGGCGGCGGCCCTGGTCCTTCGGCGGGCTGTTCTCGGTGATCGTGGCGGCGGCGGGCTGCGCCGTCGCCGTGCAGTACGGGATGAAGCTGCTGATCGACGCCATGGCCTCCCCCGACCGGGCGGCGGCGGACGTCTGGACTCCGCTCGGCCTGTTCCTCGGCTTCATCGCGGCGGAGAACGTTCTGTGGCGGCTGGGCGGCTGGCTCGGCTGCCGGACGGTGCTGGCGACCGGCGTGGACATGCGGCTGGACCTGTTCCGCCACCTGACCGGCCACTCGATGCGCTACTTCTCGGAGCATCTGGCCGGCTCGCTGGGCAACCGCATCGCCGCCACCGAGAACGCCGCCACCACCATCTTCCGCACCCTGACCTGGAGCATCGTCCCGCCGGTCACCGACTTTCTGGGGGCGGTGCTGGTGCTGCTGACCATCCATTGGGGCATGGCGGCGGCGCTGGTGATGTTCGCCGTGGTGGTCGCCGTCGCCATCGTCGGGCTGGGGCTGCGCGGGCGGACGGTGCACCACGCCTTCGCCGAGCAGTCCGCCCGCACCAACGGCGAGCTGGTCGACGTGGTGTCGAACGTCTGGACGGTGAAGGCCTTCTCCGCCCGCGGGCGCGAACGCGAGCGCCTGCGGCAGGCCTTCACGGTGGAGGCCGGGGCGCACCGCCGAAGCTGGATGCATCTGGAGAACACCCGCGTCGTCCATGACATTTGCCTGTGGGTGATGGCCGGGTCGATGCTGCTGTGGGCGCTGCTGCTGTGGCGGGACGGCACGATCACCACCGGCGACGTGGTGATCGTCAGCGCGCTCACCTTCCGCATCCTGCACGGCTCCCGCGACCTCGCCTTCGCGCTGGTCACCGCCACCCAGCAGGTGAGCGCCATCGACGAGAGCCTGCGGGTGATCGCCCGCCCGCACGACGTGCTCGACCCGGTGCCGGCCGAACCCGCCAAGCCCGGTGGCGGCGCCATCGCCTTCGAGCGGGTCTCCTACCGCTATCCCGAAGGGCGCAAGGTGCTGGAGGACTTCAACCTGACCATCCCGGCCGGGCAGAAGGTCGGGCTGGTCGGGCCGTCGGGGGCCGGCAAGTCCACCATCATCAGCCTGATCCAGCGGCTGGACGACGTGCAGCGCGGCGACATCCTCATCGACGGCCAGCCGCTGACCGCACTCGCCCAGGACGACCTGCGGGCCAAGATCGCCGTGGTGCCCCAGGACATCGCGCTGTTCCACCGCCCGATCCTGGAGAACATCCGCTACGGCCGCCCCGACGCCAGCGACGAGGAGGTGTTCGAGGCCGCCCGCCACGCCTTCTGCGACGGCTTCATCCGGCAGCTGCCGGAGGGCTACGGCACGCTGGTCGGCGAACGCGGCGTGCGGCTGTCGGGCGGGCAGCGGCAGCGGCTGGGCATCGCCCGCGCCTTCCTGAAGAACGCGCCGATCCTGATCCTCGACGAGGCGACCTCCGCCCTCGACACCCAGTCGGAGCAGGAGATCCAGGCGGCGCTGGCCGATCTGGCCCAGGGCCGGACGGTCGTCGCGGTGGCCCACCGCCTGTCCACCGTGTCGGCCTTCGACCGCGTGCTGGTCCTGGTGGACGGCCGAATCGCCGAGGACGGCCATCCGACGGAGTTGCGGCGGCGCGGCGGCCTGTTCAACTCTCTCTGGCAACTCCAGGCGCAGGGTTTCGCGGCGGAGTAGTCCGCGCGCGTCCGGCGGCCTCCGCACCGTGGCGCGGAGGTCGCATCGGCCGGAACGTTTAGGGAAGACCGCCCTTCGGCGGGCTATCTTTCCAGGCGTCGTGTGTTAAGACACCAGACGCAACCTCGCCTCGGCCAGAACGCTCGATGAAAGCCACGACCGACGATAGCATCCGCAAAATCCAAGCCACTATTCCGTGCAAAACCCGCGGGGCCGGTGCATGACGGACCTGCCGGTGCTCGGGGGCGACCTGGATTTCCTGTCCGGCGGAGGCGAGATGGGAGAGCGGATGCGCTCCCACGACTGGGCGTCCACGGCGCTCGGCCCGCCGGAGGGCTGGCCGCAGAGCCTGCGCACCATCGTCAGCGTCGTCCTGTCCTCCCGGCAGGCGATGTTCGTGGCCTGGGGGCCGGAGCTGTCCTTCCTCTACAACGACGGCTACGTGCCGATCTTCGGGGCCAAGCACCCGGAGGCGCTTGGCCGTCCCTTCGCCGAGGTGTGGTGGGACATCTGGCCGCAGATCAAGCCGCTGGTCGACCGCACGCTGTCCGGCGAGGCGTCCTGGTACGAGGATCTGCTGATCCCGATGGAGCGCCGGGGCTTCCGCGAAGACGCCTGGTTCACCTTCTCCTACACCCCGGTGCGCGGCGAGGACGGGCGCATCCCGGGGATGTTCTGCGCCGCCATCGAGACGACCTCGCAGGTGCTCGCCGCCCGGCGCACCGACTTCCACCTGAAGCTGGAGACCCGGCTGCGCCAGCTTTCCAGCCCGTTCGCCGTGGCCGCGGCGGCGGAGGAGGCCCTGGGCCGTCACCTGGGGGTCAGCCGCGTCGGTTACGGCGTGGTCGACGAAACCGCCCGCTTCTTCACGACGGAGCGGAACTGGACCGACGGCAGCGTCGACCATCAGGCCGGCACCCATGACCTGCTGAGCTTCGGACCGGAGCTTCTCGACACGCTGCGCAGCGGCGGGACACTGACCATCAACGACGCCACTGCGGACCCGCGCTTCGCCGCGCCGGACCGGCAGGCCGCCTTCGCCGGGCTGAACATCGCCTCCGCCATCACCACCAGTCTGATCAAGAACGGGCGGATGGTCGCCGCCCTCTATGTCCACGACCGGAAGCCCCGGCACTGGCACCCGGGCGAGGTCCAGCTGGTGGAGGAGGTGGCGGAACGCACATGGTCGGCGCTGGAGCGCGCCCAGGCGGAAGAATCGCTGCACCGCGCCAGCGCCCGGCTGGCCGCGGAGGGGGAGCAGATGCGCGACCTCTTCCGGCAGTCGCCCAACTTCATGTGCGTGCTGCGCGGCCCGGACCATGTGTTCGAACTGGCCAACGATTCCTACCGGCGACTGGTCGGCGACCGCCCCCTGATCGGCAAGCCGGTGCACGAGGCCATGCCGGAGGTCGCCGGGCAGGGCTTCTTCGAGTTGCTGGGCCGCGTGTACGACAGCGGGAAGCCCTTCGTCGGGCATGCCCTGCCGGTGCGCGTCGCCCGCCACCCCGGCGCCCCGGTCGAGGAACGCTTCATCACCTTCATCTACCAGCCGATCAAGGACGCCCTCGGGCGGGTGACCGGGATCTTCTGCGAAGGCAGCGACGTCACCGAGGCCAAGCACGCCGAGGACGCGCTGCGCGACCTGAACGCCACGCTGGAGCAGCGCGTCGCCGAACGCACCGCCGACCGCGACCGCATGTGGCGCCTGTCCACCGACGTCATGCTGGTGGCGCGCTTCGACGGCACCATCCACGCCGTCAATCCGGCCTGGACCAGCCTGCTGGGCTGGACGGAAGAAGAGCTGGCGGCGCGCAGCTTCTTTGACTTCGTGCATCCGGACGATCTGGAGCGCACGCGGGCCGAAGCGGCGCGGCTGGGCACCGGGCAAACCACGCACCGCTTCGAGAACCGCTACCGCCACAAGGACGGTCATTATCTCTGGCTGTCCTGGGTCGCCGTGCCGGACGACCGTTTCATCCACGCCGTGGGCCGCGACATCACCGCCCAGAAGGAAGCCGACGCCGCCCTGCGGC
Organism: Azospirillum brasilense; assembly: GCF_005222205.1. Lineage (NCBI taxonomy): Bacteria > Pseudomonadati > Pseudomonadota > Alphaproteobacteria > Rhodospirillales > Azospirillaceae > Azospirillum > Azospirillum brasilense. Next base: position 497,880 of record NZ_CP032348.1, read on the forward strand.
AGACCGAGGATCAGCTTCGCCAAGCCCAGAAGATGGAGGCGGTCGGCCAGTTGACCGGCGGCGTGGCGCACGACTTCAACAACCTCCTCCAGGCTCTGGAGGGATGCCTGTCGATGATCGGGCGCCGCACGGAGGAGCCGCAGGTCCACGCCCTGATCGACGCCGGGCAGCAGGCGGTGGGCCGCGGGGCCAAGCTTGTGCAGCAGCTCATGGCCTTCGCCCGGCGCGACAGCCTGCGCCCGGAATCCATCGGCGTGCGCGACCGGGTGCTCGCCATGTCGGCCCTGCTGGAGCGGGCGCTGCGCGCCGACATCGCCCTGGACCTGCGCCTCGCCGACGATCTCTGGCCCGTCGAGGTGGACCCGACCCAGTTCGAGCTGGCGGTCATCAACCTCGCCGTCAACGCGCGCGACGCCATGCCGGCCGGCGGGCGGCTGACGGTGGAGGCGGTCAACGCCGTGTTCCCCCCCGGCGATCCGCGGGGGGTGGAGGGCGAGTTCCTGCGCCTGTCCGTGTCGGACACCGGCTGCGGCATGCCCGCCACGGTGGCCGCCCGCGCCTTCGAGCCGTTCTTCACGACCAAGGACCTCGGCAAGGGGACGGGTCTGGGGCTGGCCCAGGTCTACGGCCTCGCCCGGCAGGCCGGCGGCACCGCCTGGATCGACAGCGCGCCGGACCGCGGCACGACGGTGCATCTTCTGCTTCGCCGCTCCGCCGTGGCTCCGGCGGAGGAGCCCACCCTTCCCGCCGCCATCGTCCCGCCGCCGGGCGGCGGGCGGCGCCACGGCCGCATCCTGGTGGTCGAGGACGACCCCATCGTCGCCATGACCGTCAGCACGGCTCTGGAGGATGCCGGGTTCGCCGTGCTGTCCGCCGCCAACGCCGAGGAGGCGCTGCCCCACCTGACGGACGACGGAGTCGACGTGCTGCTGAGCGACGTGGTGATGCCCGGCGGGATGAGCGGCATCGACCTCGCGCGCGAAGCCCGCGAGCGGCGGCCCGGCCTGCCGGTCATCCTGGCGACCGGCTACAGCGAGGACATCGCCCGCGCCACCGGCATCCCGGTGCTGGCGAAGCCCTACCGGATCGACGATCTGGTCGGGCGGATCGACGCGATCCTGATGGGCGAAATCGAGGCATACAAGATCAGGGAATAGAAAAGGCGGAGCCCCCAGGGGGACTCCGCCTTGGCCGGCCGCGATCCGGTTGTTCAGATGTGGTCGGAGGACAGGATGGCCTCGGCGTCGCCGCCGGTGCCGCGGCCCGGCAGGACCGCGTTCAGAACGACCCCCATCACCGCCGACAGCGCCATCGAGGAGACGACGAAGCCGCCGTCGCCGAACTTCAGCGACGCCCCGCCGATGCCGATGACCAGGATGGTCGAGGAGATCAGCAGGTTGCGCTTGTTGCCCAGATCAACCTTGCCCTCGATCAGCGTGCGGATGCCCGAGGAGGCGATGACGCCGAACAGGGCGATGGACACGCCGCCCATCACCGCCGTGGGGATGCTCGACAGGAAGGCCGACAGCTTGCCCACGAAGCCCAGGATGATGGCGAGCGTCGCGGCCCCGCCGATCACCCACACGCTGAACACGCGGGTCACCGCCAGCACGCCGATGTTCTCGCCGTAGGTGGTCGCCGGGGGACCGCCCAGCGCGCCCGCCACCATGGTCGCCACGCCGTCGCCGAACACCGAGCGGTGCAGGCCGGGATCGGCGATGAAGTTGCGGCCGACGACGCGGCTCAGCACGATCTGCCCACCGATGTGCTCGGCGATGGTGACCAGCGCCACCGGCGCCACCAGCAGGATCATCGCCCAGGCCGACACGCCCTCCTTCATGCCGGAGAACAGCAGGTGGAAGTCGGGCATGCGCAGGAAGGGCGCGGCGGCGACCGGCCCGAAGTCCACCATGCCGAAGACCACGCCCAGGACATAGCCGGTCAGGATGCCCAGCAGGATCGGCACCACCGTGAAGAAACCGCGCAGCACGATGGAGTAGAGGAAGATGCTGCCCAGCGTCGCCAGCGCCAGCAGGAAATGCGGCAGGCTGTACTCGCCGCCGCCCGCGGTGTTCTGCGCCATGCCCACCGCGACCGAGGCGAGGCCGAGGCCGATCACCACGATCACCGGCCCGACGACGATGGGCGGCAGGATGGCCAGCAGCCAGCGCACGCCGAAGGCGCGGATCAGCAGGGCGACGGCAACATAGACGGCGCCCGCCGCGCAGGCCCCGACCAGCGCGCCGCCGGTGCCGCCGATCTGGGTGGCGGCGACGATCGGGCCGATGAAAGCGAAGGAGGAGCCCAGATAGGCAGGCAGCCGCCACTTGGTGAAGGCCAGATAGATCAGGGTGCCCAGGCCGCTGGTGACGAGCGCCACCGACGGGTCGAGGCCGGTGAGGATCGGCACCAGCACGTTGGCGCCGAACATGGCGAACAGGTGTTGGAGGCTGAGCAGGAGAAAGGTGGCCGGGGGCGGACGGTCGTGGACGTCCAGCACCCGGTCGCGCGGGGCTGTCATGAACTGCGGTTCCCGTATCGGTGGTTGCGCGGCAAGGGTTACTCCGCGACGGCCTGCCCGGTCAAACGCCACCATGCGGTATTTTTCGGCACAAGGCGCCCGCAGGCCCCAACGGCGCCGTCATAGGCGTGAAATCATTCCTTCGTTGCCTCGCCATAGGCCATTCGTTAGTATGAAGTTTGATGAAAATTCCCGTTATCGGACATAAAACTGCGCTTTTGCACGCGGTGCGGGTTTGAACGCTTGATTCTTGAGTGGTTGGACGCATGGCCGACGAACTGTTTGCACAACTTACAGACACCCTTTCGTCGGCGAAGACGGTGGAGGAACTGACCCGGCCCCTGCTGTCGCTTCTGGAACTGGTGACGGAGCTGGAGGCCACCTACCTCACCAGGATCGAGCTGGAGCACGGCATCCAACGCATCCTCTTCTCCTGCAACACCAAGACCCTGACCATTCCCGAAGGGCTGGCCGTTCCGTGGGAGGGCACGCTGTGCAAGCGGGCGCTCGACGAGGGGAAGCTCTACACCGACGACGTGCCCGGCTGCTGGGGCGACTCCGAGGCGGCGGCGGCGCTGGGCATCCGCACCTATGTCAGCACGCCCGTCCATCTCGACGACGGCAGCCTGTTCGGCACGCTCTGCGCCGCCAGTTCGGAGCGCAAGCCGCTGACCCCCAAGGGGGAGCAGGTGCTGCGCCTGTTCGCCTCGCTGATCGCCCTCCACATCCAGCGCGAACAGCTCCTGACGCAGTTCCGGGAGTTGAACGCGGCCCTGGAATCCTATTCCTACACCGACGCGCTGACCGGCCTGCCGAACCGGCGCGCCGTGGTCGCGGAACTGCACCGCCTGTTCGGCATGGCCGAACGGGCCGGCCAGAGCGTGCTGATCGGTTTCATCGATCTGGACGGCTTCAAGGCCATCAACGACACCCACGGGCACGAGGCCGGCGACGAATTCCTGACCCAGGTGGGGCAGCGCATCGGCGCGGGTTTGCGGGCGGGGGACACGCTGGGCCGGCTGGGCGGCGACGAGTTCATCATCGTCGGCATGGGCGCCACGCCCGGCGCCGAGGGGGACGACGCCGCCGACGCTCTGCGCGATCGGGTAATGCCGCTGATCCGCGGCGCCTATCGCCTGGGCGGTTGCGCCTTTGACTATCCGGGGGCGAGCGTCGGGGTGGTCAGCGCCGACCCCGGCACCACGACGCCCGACGACGCGCTGCGCGCCGCCGACGCCGCCATGTATGTGCAGAAGAAGATCCGGCGGGCCGCCCGGGCCTGAGGCCGGAGCCGGGCGCCGCCCGCGGTGGTTGCCGGCGCCTTATGGGCCGCCGGCCACGCTCCACGGATCGGGGGCGGTCACCTCGTAGGGCTGGGCGATGCCGCCCATCGACAGCGCGTGGACCGAATTGCTGGTGAAGCCGCAGGCCTGTTCCGGATTCACGGCGGCGTTTGGACGGACGGCGTAGGGCCGCGGCGCGTCGGGCGACACCGAGGTGGCCTTGGTCCGAACGACCAGCCCGTGGCCCGCCGGAACGCTCTGCTCCACCCACACCCACAGGACGTCCGGGTTGTCGCGGAAGCGGGCCAGCAGGGTCGACAGCGCCTCCGTGCAGGCGGCGTGGTCGAGCTGGTGGGCGCCGCGGTCGATGATCGCCGTGGCCGGTCCGGACGACGAGGCGTCCGCGGGGTTCCAGGTGAACGCCATGAGGCCGGACAGCGCGATGCCAGCGATGGAGGTTCCCCAGAGGACGCCGGAATCGAAACCGGAATCACCGTGACGGCTGGAATGATCGCGCATCGTGGTCCCTCTACAAAACACTCAACCGCTGCAACCGGCGTCCGCGTGTCCCCGTCTGTTTGACAGGAAGGCAGGCCCGTGACGTTGATCCAGGACAAGCACCTCACGGTCTCGCCCGGTTCGTTGTTTATTGTGCACCGCAACATCGGCCCGTCAACACCCACCGGAAGCATGGCAGGGCTGATTCCGCGCGCTTTCACACCCGCGTGGCGATGGCCGCGGCAATTTGCCGCTCCTCCGTGCCGGAGCACCGTGGCGATCGGTGGATGCGCCGTCGGTCGGCAGGCCCCCAGACAACGGGCCCGGCGGCGTCATGGTTCCCCGCCGCTGCCCGATTCGCCAACAAAGTCAGTTGGTTATATTTACGCACATTCAGGATTACGAACGAAGCCAGCCCTTCATTCCGACGCCCGCGGGGCCGGATTGCGGACACGCGGACGCCATTCCCTTTCACCCGCCCTGCCGCCGCGCGCTATGGTGCGCCCGGCGACCAGCGGACCGGCAAGAGTCCGGGGCGCCCGCAAGAAGAACACGAGAACCGGAAGGGACGAGCATGAGTGACGAGACCCCCAGCCGCCGCGCCGCCGCGGCCTTCGCCCAGACGGCGGAAACCGGAACGCCGGTCGCCTTCGCCGATCTGGTGGCGCTGCTGGAGCGCATCTTCCGGCGCCACGGCACGTCGGAGCGGGTGGCGGCGATCCTGGCGGAGAACTGCGCGTCCTGCGAGCGCGACGGCTCGACCAGCCACGGCGTGTTCCGCATCCCCGGCTATGTCGGCTCGCTGAAGAGCGGCTGGGTGGACGGGCGGGCCGAACCGACGGTGGAGGAGGCCGGTCCCGCCTTCCTGCGCGTCGACGCCGCCAACGGTTTCGCCCAGCCCGCCTTCCTGGCCGCACGCGACCGTTTCCTGGGGATGGTGCGCGACAACGGCGTCGCCGTGATGGCGATCCGCAACTCCCACCATTTCAGCGCCCTGTGGCCGGACGTCGAGCCCTTCGCGCGGGAGGGGCTGGTGGCGCTCTCCTTCGTCAACAGCTTCGCCTGCGTCGTGCCGCCGGGCGGCAAGGCCGCGGTCTACGGCACCAACCCGATGGCCTTCGCCACCCCGGTGGCCGGCGGCGACCCGATGGTGTTCGACCAGGCGGCCAGCTCCATGGCCAACGGCGACGTGCGCATCGCGGCGCGCGAGGGACACACCATCCCCGCCGGCTCGGGCGTGGACCGCGACGGCAAGCCGACCACCGACCCCAAGGCCGTTCTCGACGGCGGCGCCCTGCTGCCCTTCGGCGGCCACAAGGGCGGCTCCATCGCCTTCATGATCGAGGTTCTGGCGGCGGCGCTGACCGGCGGCAAATACTCGCGCGAGGTCGACTGGTCGGCCCATCCCGGCGCCGAGACGCCCTGCACCGGCCAGCTCTTCATCGTCATCGACCCGGAGCGCGGCGGGACCGGCGCCTTCGCCGACCGCGTCGCCGGCCTGATCGGGAACGTCAAGGAAGCGGGGCAGGACCGCATGCCGGGCGAGCGCCGCTACGCCCGCCGCGCCCGCACCCTGCGCGACGGCATCCCGCTGCCCCCCGCCCGGCTGGCCGAGCTGCGCGCCCTGGCCGGCGACGCCTGATACCGAAGGCGATTGATGGCCTCCATCAAACGCCTTCGGTTCAAACCCGACAGCACATGGCGCAGCCATGTGCGAAAGGGTCATACGGCCGGCCGATCATGGAACCGTTCATGCGCCGGCCGTATGACGCCCCTTCCCTTCTTCAAACCCGGTCGGTTCCCGCCATGACGACGCCCACCATCGCCACCCTGTCCCGCCAACTCGACACTGGCGCCACCACCAGCCGCCAGCTCGTCGACTCCGCCCTCGCCGCCATCGCGGCCGGGGGCGAGGAGGCGCGCAAGACCTACACCGCCCTGCACGCCGAGCAAGCCCGCGCGGCGGCCGACGCCCAGGACCTGCTGCGCCGGGCCGGGCAGCACCCCTCCCCGTTGGCCGGCCTGCCGATCTCGGTCAAGGACCTGTTCGACGAGGCCGGGCACGTCACGCGGGCCGGGTCGCGGGCGCTGGACGGCGCCGCCCCGGCCAGCCGCGACGCCGACGCGGTGGCCCGGCTGCGCGCCGCCGGGGCGGTGGTGGTGGGCCGCACCAACATGACGGAGTTCGCCTTCTCCGGCGTCGGCATCAACCCGCATTACGGCACGCCCGGCAACCCCGCCGATCCCGCGCGCATCCCCGGCGGCTCGTCGTCGGGCGCCGGGGTGTCGGTGGCGGCCGGCCATGTCCCGCTGGCGCTGGGCACCGACACCGGCGGCTCGATCCGCATCCCGGCGGCGCTCTGCGGCATCGTCGGCTTCAAGCCGACGCAGCGCCGGGTGTCGCTGCGCGGCGCCCTGCCGCTGTCCTGGTCGCTGGATTCCATCGGGCCGCTCGCCCGCACGGTGGAGTGCTGCGCCATCGCCGACGCCGTCCTGGCCGGCGAGGCGGAGTGGGTGCCGCCGCCGGTCGGGCTGGCCGGGCTGCGCTTCGCCGTGCCCCAGACGGTGGTCCTCGACGGCATGGAGGACGCGGTGGCCGGCGCCTTCGACGCCGCCTGCCGCCGCCTGTCCGAGGCCGGGGCGCGCATCGTCGAGATTCCCATGGCGGAGCTGGCGGAGATCGGCCCGGCCAACGCCAAGGGCGGGCTGCCCGCGGCGGAGGCCGCCCACTGGCACCGCGACCTGCTGGCCGAGAAGGGCGACCTCTACGACCCGCGCGTCCGCGTCCGCATCGAGCGCGGCCAGACCATGAGCGCCGCCGATTACATCGAGGTGGCGCAACGCCGCGCCGACCTGATCGCCCGCACCGACCGGATCACGGCGGACTACGACGCGCTGCTGATGCCGACCGTGCCGCTGCTGGCGCCGCGCATCGACGCCTTCGCGGAGGACGCTGAATTCTCGCGGCTGAACCTGCTGCTGCTGCGCAACTGCGCCCTGTTCAACTTCCTGGACCGCTGCGCCATCAGCCTGCCGATGCAGCGGGCCGGTGACCTGCCCAGCGGCCTGATGCTGGTGGGTGCTGCGGGGGCCGATCGCCGCCTGCTGTCCATCGCCGCCGCGGTGGAGCCGGTGGTGGGCGCCTGACGCGAGGGGGGCGGCGCACCAAGCCCGCCCCCATCAAAATCCCAGGGCGCAGCCGTCCTTGCGGTGGTCCGAGCCGGCGATCAGCAGGCCGGCCGCGTGGTCGATCCAGATCGCCTGACCGCCGCCCATCGGCTCGTCCCGGCGGACCACCGCGTGGCCGCGGCGCGCCAGTTCCGCCGCGGTGTCCTCCGCCACGGTGGGTTCGATTTCCAGCACGCCGTTGAAGGCGAAGCTGCGCGGCTGGTCGATTGCCGTCTGTACGTCCAGCCCGCGGTCGAGCACCGCCGACACGAAGGCGCCGTGCCCGGCCGCCTGATAATGGCCGCCCATCACCCCGAAGGGGCAGACCGCGCGCCCGTCCTTGCGGATCAGGCCGGGGATGATGGTGTGCAGCGGGCGGCGCCGCGGCGCCAGGGCGTTGGGGTGCCCCTCGGTCAGGCGGAAGGAGGTGCCGCGGCTGTGCAGGAGGACGCCGGTCGCCGGGTCGAGCTGCACGCTGCCGAAGCTGTGGAAGATCGAGTTGATGAAGGAGATGGCGTTGCCGTCGCGGTCGACGACGCTGAGGCAGACCGTGTCCTTGTGCTCCGCTTCCGTCCACAGCGTGGGGGCCTGGGCGCGGGCCGGGTCGATGCGGCGGCGCAGCGCCGCCGTAGCCTCCGCCGACAGCAGCGCCGCGGCGGCCTCCGGACCGCCCTCCCCCACCAGAACGTCCCGGTGATGGTAGGCGAGCTTGGTCGCCTCGGCCTGCAGATGGTGGCGGTCGGCGTCGCCGACCGACGGCGACAGGTCGAAGCCGCCCAGCGCGTTCAGGATCATCAGCGCGGCGAGGCCCTGGCCGTTCGGCGGGCACTCGAGGATCTCGTAGCCGCGGTAGTCGGTGGCGATGGGCGTCACATACTCCGCCCCGTCCTGCGCCGCCGCGAAGTCGTCCAGCGTGTGCAGCCCGCCGCGGGCGCGCAGGAAGCCGACCAGCGACTCCGCCGTAGCCCCCGTGTAGAAGGCGGCCGCCCCGTGCGCCGCGATGTCCCGCAGCCGTTGGCCGAGCAGGGGCTGGGCGTGGCGCTCCCCGGCGCGCGGCGCGCGGCCTCCGGGCAGGAAGACGCCGCGGCAACCCTCGTCCGCCGCCAGCAGGGGGACCGCCGCCGCCCAGTCCTGGGCCACCCGCGGGGAGACGCCGTAGCCCTCCTCGGCGTAGCGGATGGCGCGGCGGAAGACCCGGTCGAGCGGCAGCCGCCCGTGGTCGGCGTGGAGCCGCGTCCATGCGGCGACAGCGCCCGGCACGGTGACCGCGTGGGCGCCGTGGCGCGGGATCTCGCCGGTGACGCCCAGCCCGGCCAGACGCTCCACGCTCGCGGCGGCGGGGGCGCGTCCGCTGCCGTTCAGGGCGACCACCGGCCCGTTCGCCGGGGCGTAGAGGGCGAATCCGTCGCCGCCGATGCCGGTCATGTGCGGCTCGACCACGCATTGCACCGCGACGGCGGCGATGGCCGCGTCCACGGCGTTGCCGCCCGCCGCCAGGATCTCCAGCGCCGCCGCGCTCGCCAGCGGGTGCGAGGTGGCCACCGCGGCCTCCGTCGCCACCAGCGCCGACCGTCCGGGCCGGCAGAAGTCACGAATCACGACGGGGCGCCCTCCGGGACGGGAAACGGGTCAGTGCGGGTCGCGGCGCAGGGGGATGACGCGGCGGTTCCGGGTCTCCGGCTCCTTCGCGGCGTGGATCTGCACCTTCTTGAGCTGGATGACGTACCGCTCGGCGCCGTTGACCATCACGGCGATGACGGTCGGCCCGTTCGCCCAGTCGCTGGGCACGAGGTGAAGTTCCTTGATGCGCGCGGTTCCGGCGGTCAGCTCCGCTAGGTCCAGAACCTCGTCCCCGGCGCGAAACCCCAGATATTCATCGACGATCATGGCGTCCGGCGGCAGTGTCTTGGCGGCAGTGTCGCCAAGCCTATCAGCACCGCGGGCGGCGGGCCACCGTACAGGCCGCCGCCCGGCGCTTTTTCATAGGAAGCCTTACGAACGGCGCGTCATACGGCGACGCGCGTCAGGTGGCGATGCGCGTCATATGGCAAAACGAGTCATGTGATTGTCCCAGCGGAAGTCGGCCAGCCGCAGTCCCTCGCCCGGCAGGTCCGGCGCCGCGCCGACCGTCCGGAGGTTGCCCAGCCCGCTGCTCGCCAGGAAGCCGTCGCCGTCCGGGGCGATGCCGCAGCCGTCGGGCAGCGCCGCCGACCCCAGCCACGCGCCGGTGGCGTCGTCCCACAGCCCGATGATGCCGCCCTTGGGCGAGCTGGCCGCGACCTTGCCCTTGTCGGCCGCGACGCTGCCGATGTAGCCCTCGAAGCGGGACAGCTCGTCGCCCGGAGTCTCGAACAGGCGGACCGCGCCGCCGCCCGGACGGTGCGTGCCGGTCAGCGGCTGGAGCATGCCGACGGGCCGCTCGTCCTGCGCGCCGAAGGCGATGCCGCCGTCGGCCAAGGCGGCGATGTGGCGGATGCCGAGGTTGGCGTGCTCCTCCGGCAGGCGGACCTGATCGAGCAGCTTTCCGCTCGCCACCTCGACGTAGGTGATGGAGGAGTCCATCTCGTCCAGGTTCAGCTTGGCCCGGCCGGTGTCCGGGTGGGTGATGACGCCGCCGTTGCCGACCGCCAGGACCGTCCCGTCCGCGATCATCAGAAGCTCGTGCGGCCCCAGCCCGTGGGTCGGCATCGCGCCGACGCGGCGGTAGCCGTCCATCGCGTCGTAGACGCCGATCGACCCGGTCTCGCGCGGCACGTCGTCCTCCGCCACATAGAGCAGCCGCCCGTCCGCGGAGAAGGCGCCGTGGCCGGTGAAGCGGCGGTCCTCCGGCGCGCGGATCACCGGCCCCGGACGCCCGTCAACCAAGGACAGCGGCATGAACCAGCGGCCCGGACGGCGGGCGAAGGCGACGGCCTCGGCCCGCGTCGGATGGGGGACGACGCCATGGGCGCGGCCCGGTGTCGGGGTGGTGAAGCGCACGCCACCCGCCCCGTCAAGCGCCGCCACGCCATACTCCGGCGATGCCGCCGCGGTGGCGTAGGCGTTGAGGAACAGCGTGCCCCCCGCGGTCTCCGCCCGCGCCGGCCCCAGGAGGGCGCCGAGCAGTCCGCCGCCAAGCAGACCGCCACCAATCAGGAACAGAGTGCCCCGGCGGGTCGCGTCCATCGCTCAGTCTCCATCCAGTTCGTTGAAGCCGATGCTGATGTCCAGCAGCGGCGCGACGGTGCCGGTCAGCAGGTTGCGGAGGTCCTTGGCCCGTTGCAGGGTCGCCTCCACGGTCTTGCGCCTGGCCGGATCGGCGACGGCGACGTTGATCGGCGCGGGGATCGCCTCGGCGGCGCGGATCGCGGCGGTGAAGCCCTCCTCCAGCGCGCGGCGGGCCTGGGCACCGGGGTCGCCGGCGGGCAGCAGCGCGGTCAGGCCGGGGCCGCCGCCCTCGCCCAGCAGCAGGGCGCGCAACGCCTCCAGGTTGATGCGGACATTGCGCGCCGACTGGCCGCTGCGCAGCGCCTCGGCCACCGCCGGCTTGGCCTCCCCGGCGTTGGGGCCGAGCGGCGCCAGCAGCTTCTGGTCGGCGACCACCTGCAGGGCGGTGAGCGACCCGGTGAACAGGACGTTGACCGCCGCCCCCGCGTCGGGGCCGAGCGCGGTCGGCTCCCCAGCGGACAGCGGCGCCTCCAGCGCCTTCCAGCCGTCGCGGACCTCACGGGTGATGGCGAGGACGTTCTGGGCCACCGCGGCGGCCAGCGCGCCGCGGAAGCGCCCGGCCTCGTCGCCCTGGAACGACGCGGCGGTGACTCCCTCGTCGAACAGCAGCCGTTCCAGCGCGGTCAGCCCCTGCACCGCGGCGCTCTGGCGGGCCAGCCCGCCCGGCTCCAGCAGCTTGGGGTCGCGGGTCTTCAGCATGGCGAGGATCTGACGCTGCACCACCCCGGCCCGCTCCGGCCAGAAGGCGATGCGGTCGGCGCGCAGCTCCGTCGACAGCGGCCCGGCGCGCAGATGCTGGACGCCGGCCCAGGCGTCGTAGACGGCGCGGTGGGCGGCGCGGCAGCCCTCCAGCCCGTCCGCCGTCGGCGCCGCGGCGAACTGGGCCAGCCGCTCCGCGTAGATGCCGGCGGCGGCGGCCAGCGCGTCGAAGCGCGGCAGGGCGTGGGTTCGGACCAGACCGCCCAGCACGGCGGCGTCTCCCGCCGGCTCCCGCGCCGCCAGGGCGAAGCGGCCCGGCAGGAGGATCGACAGGGCGGCGGCCGACATCAGGCCAATCATGCGGCGGCGTTGCATCTCATCACCTATGCCATTCAAACCGTGTGGACTTTAGAGCCCCAGAACGAAACGCACCAACTTTTCCCGGTCGCCGCGCGGCAGGGCCATGAAGGCGCCGCGCGCCTTGTCCGCCTCGCCGCCGTGCCACAGGATGGCCTCGGTGACGCTGCGCGCCCGCCCGTCGTGGAGCAGGGCCAGTGTGCCGTCGGCATCGGCCAGCCGCTTCATTCCCCACAGCGGCGTCGTGCGCCAGTCGCGGCCCCGCGCCTCGCCCATCGCCACGCCGTCGGCCAGATCCTCGCCCAGGTCGTGGAGCAGCAGGTCGCTGTAGGGGAAGATCGTGCGGCGGGACAGCGCGGGATGCGCCGCGTCCTCCGCCGTGGTGAAGGAGGGGCGGTGGCAGGACGCGCAGCCGGTGGCGGCGAACAGCGCGCCGCCCGCCGTGTCGCGCGGCGCCTCCAGCCCGCCGTCCGGCGGCAGGGTGCGCAGATAGCCGTCGATCAGCCCGATCACCGTGGAGGGAATCTCCAGCCCCTCATACTGCGGGGAATTGCCGTGCGGGGCGTTCCGGCACTCGGTCTGCGCCGGGGTGCAGTCGCCCCAGGGCTCGGGATAGGCCGGGGTGGACATGCCGATGTCGAGGCTGAAGGCCTCCGAATTCTGGCGGTGCAGCGTCGGGTGGACGGCCTTCCAGCCAAAGCGGCCGAGCTGCCGCGTCCCCTCCGGCGCCACCCAGTTGGGACGCCCGGCGATGCCGTCGCCGTCGCGGTCCTCCGGATCGGCGCCGGCCAGGATGTCAGCCTCGGGAATGCGCTCCAGCAGGCCCATGCCGCGCACGGACGGGGCGATGCGGGCGGAGATCGCCGTCGCCTCGGCCAGCGGCCCGTAATTGAGGTCGGTGACCGTCACCACCGGCCGGCGCAGCGTCGCCGTGTCGCCGTCGGGAAAGCGCACCGTCTCCTCGCGGTAGCTCAGGGACGGCTTGCCCTCGATGGCGAAGCCGAGCACCGCGTTGGTCTGGATCTGCCGCCCGTAGACCGGGTCGCCGCTGAGCTTCAGCGCGTAGCCGACGCCGCGGCCATCGGGTGAATCGGGATCGGGCGTCTCGGGATCGGGCGGGCGCCCCTGGCGGGCCGCCGGGTGGCAGGCGGCGCAGGAGCGGGCGTCGTAAAGCGGTCCCAGCCCGTCGTTGGCGTGCGTCACCGTCGGGGCGCTGACCCACATCCGCCGGAACAGCTTCTCGCCGATCCGGGCGTCGAGGTCGCCCGCCGCCGCCGGCAGGGCCGGCAGCAGGGCGAGCAGAAAGGCGAAACGGGCTTTCATCGGTCGGGCGGACATCGGTCGGGCGGAGCGCCCCATCTCACAAAGGCGAAAAAGACAGGGCTGCGGCCCCTCCCCCCGCGCGGGCGGTCGGCGGGGAGCGGACAACGCCGCCCCACGCGGGAAGGAAGGGCCGCGGCCCATGGTCCGGCGGCCAACCCGCCGCCGGATTGCTTGCCGGCGGCTTACTTGCCGACGGCCGACGGGTTGTCGAGGCTGTCCGAACCGGCCAGCTCGACCGAGACGCCCAGGGCGGCGACGACGCCTTCCAGGGCCTTCTTCTGGTCGACCAGACGGTCCACCGCGGTCGAAATGATCGCGTTGCCCTCGGTGTTGTCGGTGCCGATCATCTGGTCGTAGGCCATCTTGCCGCTGTCGGCGGTGTCCTTCATGACCTTCATCGCGGCGGTGGTGGCGGTCATCGCCTCCTTCACCTTGGCGTCGGCCTCCGGCGCGGTGGCGGCGACATACTGCGACAGCGACGGGCCGGTCACGACCTTGCCGTCCACGCGGGTGTAGCGCCCGTTGTAGACGTTCACCATGCCGACCTGGTCGTAATAGTGCGAGTTGTGGGTGTTGTCGGAGAAGCAGTCATGCTCCTCCTCCGGGTCGTGCAGCATGAGGCCGAGCTTCATGCGCTCGCCGGCCAGCTCGCCGTAGCTGAGGCTGCCGAGGCCGGTCAGGATGCGGGCGACGCCCTCCGACTCCTTGGCCTTGGCGATGGAGGCGCGGGCCTTGCCCTTGGCGCCCCAGGCCTTGGCCATCTCCTCCAGATCCTCGACGAGCATCTGGGTGGCGACGGTCAGGAACTGGGCGCGGCGGTCGCAGTTGCCGTTGGTGCAGTCCTTGCCCTTGGCGTAGTCGGTCGCCTTGCGGGCGCCGGCGCCCGGACCCGTGCCGTTCAGGTCCTGGCCCCACAGCAGGAACTCGACGGCGTGGTAGCCGGTCGCCACGTTGGCCTCGACCTTGCCGGCCTCGTGCAGCGTGTCGGCCAGCAACTCCTTGGTGATCTTGCGGGCGTCGATGGTCTTGTCGCCGGCCTTGATCTTCGGGTTGGCGATCACGTTGGCCTTGGCGAAGGGGTTGCTGTCGCCGCCGGCGTAGCCGTCGTCCACATAGTCGATCAGGCCCTCGTCGAGCGGCCAGGCGTTGACCTTGCCTTCCCAGGCGTCGACGATCGGGTTGCCGAAGCGGAAGGCCTCGGTCTGCATGTAGGGGACGCGGGCGTTCAGCCACGCCGTGCGGGCGGCGGCCAGCGTCGCCTCCGACGGGTTGGCCACCAGCGCGTCGATGGCCTTCTTCAGCGCCTTGGCGGTGCTGGCGGAGTCCTCGTAGCCGGCCTGGGCGATGTCGGCGTAGGTCTTCACCATGTCCTTGTAGGCGGGCTTGGCCGTCTGGGCGTCGGCGGCGAGCGGCGCCAGCGCGATGAGAGCCGCGGCGGCAAGGCCGGAGGCGTGCTTGAACATGAAGGTCTCCTCAAGCGTCGGTGATCGTTGGCGTCAGAGCCATGAAAGTGCGAAGCATTCTCAACATGCGCCGCTAATCACTCTTATTGTCAAGATGCAATCGCGATGCAGGGGGCAAGCAGCCGATTTTGCGGCGGAACGCGGGGCCATGGTGACGGCCCCGCCCGCCCATGCTCACTTCACCAGCGGTTCGTAGCGGGCGTCGGTCAGCGTCTTCATGAAGGCGACCAGCGCCTTGATTCGGCGGTCGTCGAGCGCCGGGCCCTCCTCCAACTCCTTGATGGAGATGGTGGCGGCGACCTCCGGATTGCCCCAGGGCTTGCCGGTCTCCGGGTTGATCTGGTCGGCCGGCTTGGTGCTGTTGTACTTGTTGTAGAAGCGGACGACGGTCTCCAGATCCTTGAAGACGCCGTTGTGCATGTAGGGGCCGGTCACCGCGACGTTGCGCAGGGTCGGCGTCTTGAATTTCCCTTCATGCGCCTTCTGGCCTTTCAGCGCCGGATTCTCCGCCAGCCCGCGGTCGATGTGCGTCGCCGCCACCCCGTTGGCCGCCCGCAGCTCCGCGTTCACCGGAACGCCGATGTTGTGGTACTCGTAGTTGGTGAAGACCTCGTTCGTCGCCGCCGGCATCGCGTTCAGCTTGTGGCAGACGTTGCAGTTGGTGAACTGCTGCGAGAAGAACAGGGTCATCCCCAGCTCCTCCTCGCCGGTCATCTTGTATTCGCCGCGCAGATAGCGGTCGTACTTGGAATCGAAGGGCGAGAAGACGTCGGTCTTTTCGAAGGCGGCGATGCTGTCGGTCATCGCGTCGTAGGCCCGCTCGGCGTCGTCCAGCACCCCCGCGCCATAGAGGGCGACGAAGCTCCGCGCGTAATCGGCGTTCTCCTTCAACCGCCCCTGCACCTCCGCCTTGGAGGCCATGGCCATCTCCGCGGGGTTCAGCGGCGGCCCGCCGGCCTGCTCCTGAAGGGTGGCGGCCCGGCCGTCGTGGAACTGCCCGCCGAAGGGAACCCCGTTGGCCTTGAAGCCGAAGCGCGGCGCGAGGTGGGCGTAGGCGGCGGTCGGCGCGTTGCGGTCGCCCAGCGACTTGCCGTCGGCCCCCAGCGACGCAGCGCCGCGCGGGTCGGCGAAGCCGAATTCCGGGTTGTGGCAGGTCGCGCAGGACTGGCTGCGGGTGGAGGACAGGTTGTTGTCGAAGAACAGCGCCTTGCCCAGCTCGGCCTTCGCCTTCTGAATCTCCGCCGGATCGGCCGCCAGGCCGGAGCCACCGGCGATCAACAGAACGGACAGCGCCGCGGCCGGCGCGACATATTTGCCGAACAATGACATCCTGACTCTCGCTCCTTGACGGCGGTGGCCCACGGCCGCACTCCATGGCGGGGCCTGCCGGTCAGTATCCATGCCCTTCGGCCTGGATGATAGTTATTCTCATTATCACGAACGTGCGACCTATTGCCACTGGTCGTAGGACCGGCGGGATTAACTCCCCGCCCCGTTCGTCCGCCCCTGCTCCCGGATGGACGATCCGGTGCGGGCGCTCTAGCCTGACGGAAAAGGGTACCCCGACCCGGCTACCGACTCTGCTTCGCCATCCGGAGGGCGCGCCGCCATTCCGGGGTGAGGCGGCACCACCGTCGGGACTCCAAATGCTCCGCACATCGCGAAGGGAGCGGCGACCGCCACACCGGCGCAATCCCGGCATAATCCGATAATCACTTCAAATTCTAACAATTTCCTTCCAAAGCAATCCGTCCGTCATTCGCCTCCCCACATGGCGTTCTTCTCCCCGTTTCTTTGGCGCAACGCCTTTGCGCATGGCGGTGGCCGCGCTTTGCCTGGAAGCGGTGCGGAAAGTTGCGTTTCGAATGGCAAAGACAACGCCGCAGGCCCGCCGGACTACCCCTATCGATAGGTTTATTAAAATACCGGGCTTCGCCATCCTTCAAATCACAGACGCCGTGCATTCCCTGAAAATCAGTAATCAAACCCCTCCGCTTCACCGCATTGAAGCGAAAGCCCTTCGCATCACAATTATCAACGGAGACAATCAATGACCCTGTTCACCAACATCCGCGCCATCATTTCCCCGGTTCAGGCCGCGACCAAGGATCGCAAGGGCATCACGGCCCTTGAATACGGTCTGGCGGCGGCGCTGGTCGCGCTGGTGATCATCGGCGGCGCCCGCACCTTCGGCACCAACGTCAGCACCCTGTTCACCGGCATCGGCACCACGGTCAGCGGCACCTCGACGACCATCCCGTAAGCGCCGCCCGCCCCCTCCCACGCAAAGTCCCGCCATGGATACGATCGCGCTCTTCGATCCCCTCTCCCTGGCGCTGCCCATGGCGGGGCTTGCGCTGGGCTGGGCGGCGGCGGACGACCTGTGCCGGCGCATCATCCCCGACACGGTGTCCGTCGTCCTCGCCACCCTCGGCCTCGCGCTTCCGCTGTGGCAGGGCGCCCCCTTTCCCTGGGTCAGCCTTGCCGCCGCCGCCACGCTGTTCCTGGGCCTGTGCGCCCTGCACGGGCGGGGCTGGCTGGGCGGCGGGGACGTGAAGCTGGCCTCGGCCATTCTGCTGCTGGTCGGGGTGGAGCGGGCCGCATCCTTCGCGACCGCCACCGCGCTGGCCGGCGGGGTGCTCTCCCTCCTCTATCTCGCCGGATGGCTGGCCCTGCGCAAGGCGCGCCCGGCGCGCCGGCTGCTGCGCCGCTCCGGCGGCCGGTCCACGCCGGTCCGCCTCATGGCCCATGTCCTGGCGGCCGAGGCGCACCGCATCGCCACCCGCCATTCCGTGCCCTACGGCGTCGCCCTGGCCGCCGGCGGGCTGCTCACCCTCTCCAACCCCACCGGAGGAGCGGCATGGTTCTGAGAGTGCTTTTCCTGTCCCTGCTGCTCGTCGGGCTGTCGCTGGTGGGCTACGTGTCCTTCTCGATGCTGCCGGCCCCGACCGCTGCCGTCGCGGTCCCGGCGCCCCAGGCGCCCATGGACTCCGTGCTGGTCGCCGCCCGCCCGATTTCCACCGGCATGCTGCTGCGCGCCGAGGACCTGCGCTGGGAGGCCTGGCCGCCGGGCCGTCTGGTGGACGGCTACATGGTGCGGGGCCGTGTGGCGGAAAGCGCCTACAGCGGCGCCGTCACCCGGCGGTCCTTCGCGGCAGGCGAGCCGATCATGGCCGGCCACATCGTCGCGCCGGGGGAGCGCGGATTCCTCGCCGCCGTCCTGTCGCCGGGCAGCCGCGCCGTCTCGGTGGCGGTGGACGCGGTCAGCGCGACCGGCGGGCTGATCTGGCCGGGCGACCGCGTGGACCTGATCCTGACCCAGAATTTCGAATCCCACGCGGGGCGCGACCTGCGCAGCCGGGCGGTCGGCGAGACCGTCCTGCAGAACCTGCGCGTCATCGCCATCGACCAGCAGCTCGGCGAGGCCGGCATGGTGAAGAGCGGGCCGGACGGCCGCGTTCCCCGCACCGTGACGCTGGAGGTCACCGCCCGCCAGAGCGAGACGGTCACCGTCGCCGCCACCATGGGCAAGCTGTCGCTGGCGCTGCGCAGCCTGCTCGCCGACGAGACCGCCCTCGCCGCCGGGGAGACGGAGCCCGCCTCCGCCCCCACCTGGGCCGAGGACGTGTCGCCCGCCCTGCGCCAGCTTCCCGCACCCCACAGCGCGGAGGCGCCCGCCGCCCGCCGCCCGGCGCTGCTCATCATCCGCGGCTCCAAGACGGAAACGCTTGAACGCTGAACCGGCGCGCCGACCCAGGGGGGACGAATCCATGACGATGACCATCACAACCACCAGGGGCCGGGCCGCAGCCACCAAAATCGCGGTCTTCAAGATCATGGGGGCGGCCCTCCTGGCCGGGCTGTTCGCGGCGCTGGCGGTATCGCCCGCCCAAGCCCAGCAACCCCAGGCGCAGCAGCGCCCCCGCGAGATCACGCTGGAGGTCGGCGGCGGGCAGCCGGTCAACCTGCCGGCCCCGGCGGCCAGCGTCTTCACCTCCGCCCCGGAGATCGCCGACGTGCAGGCGTCCGGCCCGCAGGCCTTCTTCATCGTCGCCAAGACGCCGGGGCGGGCCAGCGTCTACGCCCTGTCGGCGGACAACAAGCCGCTCGCCTCCTTCAGCGTCGTCGTCACCATGCCGATCGGCGACCTGCGGTCGAAGCTGGTCGCCCAGGTGCCTAACGCCGCCATCGACGTGCAGAGCACCGGCAACGGGATCTCGCTGACCGGCACCGTCTCCTCCCCCGCCACGGCGCGGCAGATGGTCGAGCTGGCCGAGCGCTACGTCGGGCAGGGGCAGACCGTCACCAACCGCCTGACCGTCGCCTCCCCGGCCCAAGTCAATCTGCGGGTCCGCGTCGCCGAGGTGTCGCGCCAGGTGACCAAGGAGCTGGGCGTCAATTTCGAGAGCATGTTCAACATCGGCTCCTTCGCCTTCGGGATCGCCACCGGGCGGCCCATCCTGGACGCCGCCGGCAACCTGATCCGCGCCATCCCCCCAACCAACTCCATTGGCGGCAGCTACCGCTCCAGCAATGGGCGGGTGGACATCAACACGGTGGTCGACGCACTGGCCGAGGACGGGCTGATCACCGTGCTGGCCGAGCCGAACCTGACCGCCCTGTCCGGCGAGACGGCCAGCTTCCTGGCCGGCGGCGAGTTCCCCATCCCGGTCGCCCAGTACGACCGCACCACCACCATCCAGTTCAAGAAGTACGGCGTCAGCCTGGACTTCACCCCGACCGTGCTGGGCGCCGGCCAGATCAGCATGCGCGTCCGCCCGGAGGTGAGCGAGCTGACCAACAACGGCGCCGTCGTGGTCGACTCCATCCGCATCCCCGGCCTGTCGGTGCGCCGCGCCGAGACGACCATCGAGCTGGCCAGCGGGCAAAGCTTCGCCATCGCCGGCCTGCTCCAGAACAACACCTCGGCGACTCTGGACGCCGTGCCGGGGCTGGGCGACGTGCCGGTGCTGGGAGCGCTGTTCCACTCCAGCAAGTTCCGCCGCAACGAGACGGAGCTGGTCATCGTCGTGACTCCCTACCTCGTCCGCCCGGTGTCCGCCACCAACGCCCTGTCCGCCCCGACCGACGGCTTCGTCGCGGCGACCGACGTGGAGCGCATCTTCCTGAACCGCGCCCAGAGCCTCCAGCCCCCGGCGGGTGGCAGCAGCGGCTCCGGCGCCGCCCCGATGATGATCGGGCCGGGCGCCGCCCGCCTGCACGGCGACGCCGGCTTCAGCCTCCAATGACCCCTTTCGCGGAGCACCGCGCCATGCCCAAAGCCATGCTGCCCAAAGCCATGCGAACGCCGACGCTGCTTCTGCCACTCCTCACGGCTCTGCTGGGCGGCTGCGCCGTACCGCAGACGCCCCCGCCGATGCCCACCGCCCGCACCCCCGCCGTCAAGGCGCTGAGCAACGCCGTCCCCTTCGCCATCGACCCGCGCAGCGGCGCCATCGCGGCGGAGGAGCGCGCCCGGGTGGTCCGCACGGTCGCCGGGCTGGGCCGCGACACCACCCCCCACGTGACGGTCACCGGCCCGCTGCTCGCCGCCCCGGCGCAGGCCGCAACCGTCTCCCTGCTGGGCGGGGCCGGCGTGCCGGCGGAGAACATCACCTTCGCCCCCGACCAGACCGGCGCCCCGGCGCTTCAGGTGACCAGCTACGTCGCCCTGGCTCCGGACTGCGCGGCGTGGAGCGACATCTACAGCGGCTGGTACCAGAACACCCCGACCGCGGCGCTGGGCTGCAGCAACCAGCGCAACCTCGCCCTGATGCTGGCCGACCCGCGCGACCTGATCCAGGGCCGCGACACCGTTCCCGCCGACGGCCAGCGCATGGCCGGCGCCGTCCAGCGCTACCGCGCCGACAAGGTGAAGCCCTTCGTGAAGGGGAACACGTCCAGCGCCTTCCTGCTGGCCCCCGCCCTGAACGGAAGCCAGGAGGACCAATGAGCCTGCTCGCCACCCTGCTCGGCGAGGCGCCCTCGCCGGCCGACGCCGCCCGCGGCACCGGTCCCCGCCTGCTCGCCTACGTCGCCGACGCGGCCAGCGCCGCCCTGCTGACCCGCACCGCCCCGTCCTTGCTGCCCTGTGAGGTGCGGACCGGCGACATCCGCAGCGCCGCCCGCGATCTGGCGCGCCAGCGCTCCCCCGACCTGCTGCTCGTCGACCTGTCCGGCATCGCCGAGCCGCTGGCCGCCATGGAGGCGCTGGCCGGGGTCTGCGACCCGTCGGTGCGGGTGATCGCGGTCGGCGACAGCAACGACATCGGCCTCTACCGCGACCTGCGGCGGATCGGGGTCACCGACTATCTGTTCAAGCCGCTGTCCCGCGACCTGCTGGAGGGCGCGCTGCGCGCCGCCGGAGCCGGTGCCGCGGCGGACGAGGCGGCGGGCCGGCTGGGCAAGCTGGTGGCGGTGGTCGGCGCGCGGGGCGGCGTGGGCACGACGACGGTCGCGGTGCATCTCGGCTGCTGGCTGGCCGACGGGGCGCGCGGGCGCACGGCGCTGGTCGACCTCGACCTGCAGAACGGCACCGTGGCGCTGGCCCTCAACCTGCGGCCCGAGCCGGCGCTGCGCGAGGCGGTGGAGGCGCCCGACCGGGTGGACGACGTGTTCATGGAGCGCGCCATGGTCGCCGCCTCCGACCGGCTGTCCGTCCTGGCGGCGGAGGAGCCGGTGGAGGATGTGATCGACATCGCGCCGACCGCCGCCCTGTCGGTGCTGAACCGTCTCCAGGCCCGCCACAACTACGTCGTCGTGGACGCCGGCCGCGCCCAGGGCGGAGCCGCCCGCGCCGCGCTGGAGGCGGCGTCCATCGCCGTTCTGGTCGGCGACGCCAGCGTCGCGGGCCTGCGCGACCTGGTGCGGCTGCGCGCCGCCATCGCGCGGCGGGCCGGCGGCGGCCGGCTCGTCACCGTCCTGAACCGGCGCGGCGCCCCCGGGGAGCTTCCCGCGGCGGACCTGATGCGCACGCTGGGCGAGCCGCCGGAACACGCCCTGCCCTACCGCCCGGTGCCGCTGGCCGTCGCCGCGGGCGTCGGCGAGCCGGCCTTCCGCCACTGCCGCCGCTTCCGCGAGGCGATGGAGCGGCTGGGCGCCGACGTCGCCGGCCAGCCCGCCGCCCAGGACGGCCTGTTCCGCCGCTGGGTGCGGCGATGAGCACGCTGTTCGGCCGCAAGGCGGCACCCCCCTCCCTGGCGGTCGCCAGCCCGCCGGTGGAGGAGCCGAAGCCCGCCCCGGCACCGGCGTCGCCCCCCGTTCCGCCGCCGCTCGCCGCGGTCCGCCCGGTCAACCGCTCGCTGAACGACATCCGGTCGCAGGTGCTGGCCCGCATCGACCCGGCGACCATCGCCGACATGCCGGCGGAGACGCTGCGCCCACTGGTCGAGCGGCTGATCGACGACATCGCCACCACCAGCCGCAGCCAGTTGAACGGGCGCGAGCAGGCGACGCTGGCGACGGAGCTGGTCCACGACATGATCGGCCTCGGCCCATTGGAGCCGCTGCTGGCCGACGACGCGATCACCGACATCATGGTCAACGGCCCGTCGCGCACCTTCGCCGAGCAGCGCGGCAAGCTGGTGGAGATGCCGGTGCGCTTCCGCGACGCCGGGCATCTGCTGAACATCGCGCAGCGCATCGCCTCGGCGGTCGGGCGGCGGGTGGACGAGTCCAGCCCCATGGTGGACGCCCGTCTGGCCGACGGCAGCCGCGTCAACATCGTGGTGCCGCCGCTGGCGCTCGACGGCGCCTGCATCTCCATCCGCAAGTTCGCCCGCCGCACCATCGGCTTCCGCGAGCTGGTGGAGTTCCGCAGCCTGTCGGAGCCGATGGCCCGCGCGCTGGAGATCATCGGGCGTTGCCGGCTGAACGTCATCATCTCCGGCGGCACCGGCTCGGGCAAGACGACGCTGCTCAACGCCATGTCCCGCCCCATCGAGGCGACCGAGCGCGTCATCACCATCGAGGACGCGGCCGAACTCCAGCTCCAGCAGCCCCACGTCGTCCGGCTGGAGACGCGCCCGCCCAACCTGGAGGGCCAGGGGCAGGTGACGCAGCGCGACCTCGTCCGCAACGCGCTGCGCATGCGCCCCGACCGCATCATCATCGGCGAGGTGCGCGGGGCGGAAGCCTTCGACATGCTCCAGGCCATGAACACCGGCCATGACGGGTCGATGTCGACCATCCACGCCAACAACCCGCGCGACGCGCTGAGCCGCGTCGAGAACATGGTGCTGATGGCCGGCATGAACCTGCCCAGCCGCGCCATCCGCCAGCAAATCGCCGGGGCGGTCAACGTCATCGTCCAGGTCCAGCGCATGCGCGACGGCGTGCGCCGCATCACCCACGTCACCGAGCTGGTCGGCATGGAGGGCGACGTGATCCTGACCCAGGACCTCTTCACCTTCGAGTTCCGCGGCGAGAACCGCGACGGAATCCTGGAGGGGCGCTACGCCGCCACCGGCCTGCGCCCGCGCTTCGCCGAGCGGCTGGCCTATTTCGGGCAGGAGGCGGCCTGGAACGCCGCCACCACCGGCGTGTAGCGCGGGAGGAACACGCGATGGACCGCATCCAGGCCCTGCAGCTCGCCACCCTCCTCCTCGGCGTCGGAACGCTGCTGTTCGCCCTGTCCACCCTGCGCGCCTTCGGCCGCCGCACGGCGCTGCGCCGCCGGCTGGCCGCCCTGTCGGCCGAGGCGCAGGCGGTGGCGGAGGACGGCAGCCCCGACATCACCGGCGCCGGAACCCTGACCGTCGCCGACCGGGTGAAGCGGCGCATGTCGCGCTTCTACGCGCGGCGCCAGACGGTCTATCTGCCGCCGGGCATCCGGCTGTGGCGGGCGCTGCTGTACGCCGTGATCGCCGCCGCCCTGTGCTGGTGGCTGGGCGGCCCGGTGATGGGCGACGCGGGGGCCACGACCGCCGCCGCCGTGGCGCTGCTGGTCACCCCGCGCCTCGTCTTCGCCGCCAGCCGCCGCCGGACGCTGGAGGCGCTGATGAACCAGCTTCCCGACGCGATCAGCCTCGTCGTCCGCGCCACCCGCGCCGGCATCCCGGTGTCGGAAAGCCTGCGCATGGTCGGCACCGAACTGTCCGAGCCGATCGCCCCGCTGTTCCGCCGCATCGTCGACGAGACGGCCATGGGCATCGACCTGGAAACCGTGCTGACGCGCGCCGCCGCCAACGTCCGCCTGCCGGAGTTCCGCTTCTTCGTCGTCACCCTGCTGCTGCAGCGGGAGACCGGCGGCAACCTGACCGAGCCGCTGGAGAATCTGGCCGACATGATCCGCCAGCGCCGCCGCGTGCAGATGCGCACCCGCGCCCTGACCTCGGAGGCGCGCAGCTCCGCCGCCGTTCTGGCCGCCCTGCCCTTCCTGGCCGGCGGCGGCATGGCGATGCTGAACCCCGATTACGCGATGCGGCTGATCGACGAGCCGAGCGGCCAGACGATGCTGCTGGTGGCGGGCGGGCTGCTGCTGGTCGGCGTCGGTTCCATGCAGCTCCTCATCCGGAGGACCCTGTCATGAGCGGCGGCGTGATGGGCGGCCTGATCCCGCCGCCGGTCCTTCTCGGCTTCGGCGTGCTGATGATCCTTACCGGGGTAGCCGGGCTGCGCTCCTGCGTGCTGCGCGAGCGGCTGCTGGCCCGGCTGGAGCGGCTGCGCGCCGGAACCGCGCCGTCCGCTGAGCCGGAGGCGGAGCGCCGGAGCCTGCTGAGCCGGGTCGGCGCCTGGCTGGCCCGCACGCCGCTGGTCGGGTCCGCCGACCGGGAGCGGATGCGCCGGAGCCTGATCGCCGCCGGCTACAACCAGCCCGGCCATCTCTACTCGCTGCTCGGCATCAAGCTGCTGTGCATCGGCGCCGGGATGGCGCTGGTCCCGGCGGCGGCGGGCGACCTGCTGCCCGCGCTGATCGGCGCGCCGGGTGCGGCGGCGCAGGTGGTGGCCGGCGCCCTGCTCGGCTGGCGGCTGCCCGATCTGGCGCTGGGCCGGATGCGCGACCGCCGGCTGGAGGAGGTGCGCAACGGCCTGCCCGACGCGCTCGACCTGCTGGTGATCTGCGGC
This sequence comes from Azospirillum brasilense, assembly GCF_005222205.1. Lineage (NCBI taxonomy): Bacteria > Pseudomonadati > Pseudomonadota > Alphaproteobacteria > Rhodospirillales > Azospirillaceae > Azospirillum > Azospirillum brasilense. The sequence continues at coordinate 522,464 of NZ_CP032348.1, forward strand.
GAGGCCGGCCTCGGCCTGGAAGCGGCGGTGGACCGCGTGGCCCGCGAGGTGGCGACCGCCTACCCGGCGCTGAGCGCCGAGCTGTCGGCCACCGCGGCGGAGATGCGCGTGCTGTCCGACCGTGGCGGCGCGCTCAACAATCTGGCCGCCCGGCTGGACATGGAGGGCGTGCGCGGCATGGCGACGACGCTGATCCAGGCCATGCGCTACGGCACGCCGCTGGCCCAGGCGCTGCGCGTCCTGGCCGGGGAGATGCGCGCCCAGCGCCTCGCCCGGTTCGAGGAGAAGGCGGCCCGCCTGCCGGTGCTGCTGACCCTGCCGATGGTCGTCTTCATCCTGCCCTGCGTCTTCATCGTCGTCGGCGGCCCCGCCATGCTCGACGTCTCGCGCAGCTTCGACAGTGCCGGCACGAACCAACAGATCCACTCCAGCCAGACCAACAAGGGAGGTCAGCCATGATCGCCGCCCCGGACCCATCGCATCCGACATCCTCTCTCCCGGGGCGGGAGAGGGATTCGAGGCCAAGGAAGCGCCTCTCCGGTCTGGGCCGCGCCGCGGCGGCCGCCCTCCTGCTGCTGTCGGTCAGCGCCTGCGCCTCCGCGCCGGGCGGCGGGCCGGTGGGATCGAAGAGCGGCCCGACGGCCAACGCCACGCTGGACGACAAGGCGCGCGTGCAGCTCCGCCTCGCCCGCGCCGCGCAGGAGGCGGGCAACACCGGCTCCGCCGTGCGTTTCTACCGCGCGGTGCTGGATCAGGCGCCCGGCCATGTCGGCGCCCTGCTCGGGCTGGGCGAGACCCTGTCGGAGAGCGGCTCCGCCGCCGACGCGGTGGTCGAGCTTCAGAAGGCCGCCGCCGCCGTGCCCGACAATGTGGAGGTGCAGACGGCGCTGGGCCGCGCGCTGATCCGCGCCAACCGCCCCGCCGACGCGCTGAACCGCTTCGACGCCCTGCTCCGCCGCAACGACGACGACCTGCGCGCCCGTCTGAACCGCGGCGTCGCCCTCGACCTCGCCGGGCGGCACGCGGAGGCCCAGGGCGAATACCGCCACATCCTGAAGACCGAGCCGAACAACGCAGCGGCCATGGCCAACCTCGGCCTGTCGCTGGCGCTGAACGGCAGCGCGGAGGGCGTGGCGATCCTGGAGGGCCTCGTGCAGGGCGGGGTCGACTCCCCCCGCGTGCGTCAGAACCTCGCGCTGGCCTACGGGCTGAAGGGCGATCTGGAGGCGGCGGCCCGCATCGCCCGGCTCGACCTCGACGACGCCAACGTGCGCTCCAACCTGGCCTTCTACGAGACGGCGCGCCAGTTCGTCGCCTTCAAGCCGTGAGGCGGCCATGCTTAGCCGCAAGCGCAGCTCCCTCCTCCGCCCCCTGCGTGACCGCCGCGGCCTGACCACACTGGAGCTGGCGATCGTCTCCCCCGCGCTGATCGCGGGAATGATCGCCCTGGCCGAGGTGTCCTACTCGCTGACCGTGGACGGCCTGCTCAACCACGCCGCCCGCGCCGCCGCCCGCAGCGGCTTCACCGGGGAGCTGGCGAGCGGCTTCACCGACCGCCGCGCCCAGGTCTGCGACACGGTGCGCCGGCTGACCAGCCGGGTGCTCGACCAGAGCCGCCTGTCGGTGCGCAGCCACAGCTACGCCTCCTTCACCACGCTGGGGCAGGTCAACGGCGGGATTCCGCCCGCCACCACGCTGACCGACCTGAATTGCGGCTCAACCAATTGGGACGCCAGGCAGACCGGGGCGGCGCTGGGCGGCAGCGGGCAGGTCGTCGTCTACGCGCTGCGCTACACCCAGCCGGTGCTGACCGGGCTCGGCGCCACGATCCTCGGCCGGGCGGAGCTGGTCCACGAGGCCCGGCTGGCCGTGCGCAACGAACCCTTCATGGTGGGGCAGTGACCGGCATGACGAACCATCATCCATTCCGCCGAAACCCGCTGCGCGACCGCGGCGGCGTCGCGGCCCTGGAAATGGCGCTGCTGGCGCCGGTCCTTCTGCTGCTGGTCACCGCCACGGTGGACGTGGTGCGCTACGTCAGCATCAGCCTGACCTTGAATCGCACCGCCGCCAACGTCAGCGACATCGCCACCCAGTTCGACAAGCTGCGCGCCGGCATGACCGTGGTGAAGGGGAACGAGGTCGGCGTGCTGTTCCTCGCCGCGACGGAGGTCGCCCAGCCGCTGGACCTGTTGGCCGGCGGGCAGGTGATCGTCAGCTCGGTCGCCAACATGGGCCAGGGGTCGCGGGTGATGTGGCAGCAGCAGGCCGGCACCGGCTCGGCCGCCAGCCACCTCGGCGCCGCGGGCGGGGCCGCCAAGCTGCCGCCCGGCTTCACCCAGCAGCCCGGCGACAACGCCATCTTCACCGAGCTGTTCTACCGCTTCACCCCATACCTGCTGAGCGGACCGTGGCTCGGCAACGCCGGCACCTCGACGACGCTCTACGCCAGCGCCGTCTACCAGCCCCGGCTCGGCACGCTCACCACGCTGGAGACCGGGCCATGAGGACAGCCTTCCTGCCCACCCCCGTCCGGCCCGCAGCCTGCCTGCTCGCGTCTCTGGGAGCGGTGCGGCGGGACCGCCGGGGCGCCACCGCGCTGATGTTCGCCGCCGCCGCGGTGCCGCTTCTGGGCATGGTCGGGCTGGCGGTGGACTACGGCCGGGCCTTCCTGGTGCAGTCGCGGCTCCAGACCGCCATCGACGCCGGGGCGCTGGCCGCCGGCAAGATGCTGAGCTCCTCGGCGGACGCCCAGAAGGACATCGCCATGTTCGTCGCGGCCAACCTGCCGCCGGGCTTCCTCGGCGCGGCCATCGGCACCCCGGCGGTGACCCTGGACCAGACGAACCAGCGCGTCGGCGTCTCCGTCACCGCCACCCTGCCGACGACCTTCCTGCGCGTCCTGCGGGTCAACCAGCTCACCATCTCCGTCACCAACCAGGTGCAGCGCGCCAACGCCGGGCTGGAGCTGGCTCTGGTGCTCGACGTCACCGGCTCGATGGCGACCAACAACCGCATCGGGGAGCTGCGCAGCGCCGCCACCGACCTCGTCAACATCCTGTTCGGGCCGGGCAGCACGCCGCCGAAGAACTTGTGGGTCTCCATCGCCCCCTACGCGGCGGAGGTCAACATCGGCAAGACCCGGACGAGCTGGCTGGCGGCGGGCAGCTACGACGCCACCAAATGGGCCTCCCAGGGCTGGCGCGGCTGCGTCCTGGCGCGCACCCAGCCGCAGGACCAGACCGACACGCCGCCGGCCTCCGCCCCCTTCAAGCCCTTCTGGTACCCGAACAACCAATACAACGGAAACAACAACGACAACCCCTGGACCCCCAACAACATCACCGACGATGGCACCTACCGCCAGACCAACGACATGGCCGGACCGAACCTCGGCTGCCCACCGGCGGTCATGCCGCTGACCAACGACCGTTCGGCCCTGCTGTCCAAGATCGCCGGGCTGAAGCCGGTGAACCGCGGCGGCACCATGGCGAACCAGGGGCTTCAGGCCGGATGGTTCACCCTGTCGCCGAAATGGCGCGGCTTGTGGGGCGGCACGACGCCGAACACGCTGCCGCTCGACTACGGTACGCCGGACATGTCCAAGGCGGTGGTCCTGCTGACCGACGGCAACAACGAGTGGTACAAGTACAAGCCCCAAGGCGACTACACCAGCTACCAGCGCCTCAGCGACGGGCTGCTGGGCACCACCAACACCAACCAGGTGACCACGGCGATCGACAACCGCATGCTGACGCTGTGCACCAACATGAAGGCGGCGGGGATCACCCTGTTCACCATCACCGTCGGCGACAGCGCCAGCAGCGCCACCCGCACCCTCTACCAGAGCTGCGCCTCGCCCGGCCCGAACCACTATTTCGACAGCCCGACGCCGGCGGACCTGCAGACGGTGTTCCGCACCATCGCCGGCCAGCTCAGCAACCTGCGGATCATCCGCTGAACGGAAGGGCGCTGACCGGAAGGCCGCTGAACGGCCGACAGCTTGGCCGGGGGCGGTATGGCGGAGACAGCGGTTTATGACCTATTGCGCATTGGTCCGCCGCCGCCCGATGGGCTACAGGATTCAGGACCGTGCAGACAAGAGGCCCGCCCGTCATGTCCCAGACCTTTCATGTGATCGTTGCCGAGGACGACCCCGTCGTCGCGGTCACCATTGCCGAAACCCTGGAGGAGCGCGGTTTCCGCGTGACCATCGGGCGCAACGGGTTCGATGCCTTCAAGATCGACCAGAACGATCCCGCCGACATCCTGATCACCGACCTGCGCATGCCGCATTTCGACGGCACGAGCCTGATCGCCCGCATGCAGGAGCAGCGCCCCGAACTGCCCATCCTGGTCACCACCGGCTACAGCGACAACCTGCCCAAGGAGGAGCCGGGCCAGCTCTCCGTCGTCCAGAAGCCCTTCTCCGAGGACAGCATCGTCCGGGCGGTGCAGAGCCTGCTCGGGGTCGCCTGACCGCGGGGTGGAAAAAATTTCGCCGTCCGGTGAAGTTCCTGCTTGCGCTGCGCCGCTGGGACCCGTATAAGCCGGCCTCCGTTCCGGATTAGCTCAGTCGGTAGAGCAGCGGACTGTTAATCCGCGTGTCGCTGGTTCGAGTCCAGCATCCGGAGCCATATTGCGGGTGTAGCTCAGTTGGTTAGAGCGCCGGCCTGTCACGCCGGAGGCCGCGGGTTCAAGTCCCGTCACTCGCGCCACATTGCGGGCGTAGCTCAGGGGTAGAGCACAACCTTGCCAAGGTTGGGGTCGAGGGTTCGAATCCCTTCGCCCGCTCCAGTTTCGGGGCACGACAGTGTCTACAGGGGCCGCTTGTTCATCAAGCGGCCCCTCGTCGTTTCTGGCCGTCCTGGCGGCGTCCCCGGCCCGTTCCGCTCAGCCGAAATAGGCCGATGGCGTCACGCCCAGCGTCCGCTTGAACAGGGCGATGAAGGCGCTGACGCTGTCGTAGCCGAGGTCGATGGACACGGTCGTCACCGACGCGCCCTCGGCCAGCATCTCCAGCGCGCGCATCAGACGCGCCCGCTGCCGCCACGCGGTGTAGCTGTGGCCGGTCTCCGCCACGAAGCGGCGGCTCAGCGTCCGCTCGGACACGCCCGCCCACGCGGCCCAGGCATCCATGCCGCGCCGATCCCCGGGATCGTCGAGCAAGGCCCGCGCAATCCGGAGAAGGCGCGGATCGCGCGGCATCGGCAGAGTGAAGGGGTCGATGGGCGAGGCCCTGAGTTCGTCGAGGAGGACCATGGCAAGGCGCCATTGCGCCTCGTCCAGTTCCGACCCCTGCCATCCGGAGGCGCGGATCACCGCCTCGCGCAACAGGCCGGACACCTTGATGATGCAGGGCCGGTCCGGCAGCGTCGCGCAGGCGGTTTCCGCGATGTAGCAGCTCCACCCCTCGACCGCGCCGTGGGTGTAGCCGTGGTGCGGCTGGTGGGGCGGAAGCCAGACCGCGTGGTCGGCGGGAACCACCCAGGTGTCCGTCTCCGTGCCGATGGTGAGCAGGCCGCGGCGCAGGCCGGAGAGCTGGCCGCGCGGGTGGCTGTGCAGCCCCAGCGCACGATGTTCGGCCTGCGTCTCGTAGATGGCGATGATGATCGGTTCGCGCGCATCGCTCGCGGCAAAAGCGAACCGTTCTTCGGACATGGCGTCAACCCGCTATCGAATGGCCGCCATAGCTTAGCGCCGCCTTCCGCCGCCCGCTAGACTGCCTGCGACAGGAGAAAGCCATGATCCCGCAGAGTTTCCCCTCCCCAACGCCCGACCTCGACCAGCTCTACGACCCGCCTCTGGAACATGTCCAGAAGGCGGTCATGACGGAGTTGATCTCCTTCCACGCCGCTTATCTCGCCAAGGCCACCTTTTTCTGCCTCGCGACCGGTCGCGCTGCGGGTCTGGATGCCTCGCCGCGCGGCGGCCCGCCGGGCTTCGTCAGGATGCTCGACTCCAAAACGGTCGCCTTTGCCGACTGGCCGGGCAACAACCGGATCGAGTCCATGCGCAACCTGCTGGAGGACGACCGGCTGGGGATGCTGTTCCTCTTCCCGGGCCTGGACGTCTTCATGCGGATCAATGGGCACGGCCGCGTCTCCGACGACGCGGCTCTCCGCGCCAGCCTCGCCGAGGGGACAAAAATTCCCAAGACGGCCATCGTCGTGAGCGTGGAGGAGGTGTTGTTCCACTGCGGCAAGGCGGTGAATCGGGCCAAGCTGTGGGCGCCGGAATCACGGATCGGGCGCGGCATCCTCCCGACCCCCGGCCAGATGCTGGCCGCCATGACGAATCAGGACGCCTCCACCGCCGCGACGATCGACGCGCACTACGATCATGCGATGCGGAACGACCTCTACGGCTGAACCGTGATCCCCTCCCCCGCCTGCGGCGGGGGAGGGTTGGGGAGGGGGCTCATCTCCAGCGCCCAGGCACAACGAAAAGCGGGCGCCTCCCATTGGGAAAGCGCCGGCTTTTCGTTCATGAAGCCGATTGTCAAGTTGGTGCGAAGCCTTCTGCGTCCACGTGCGGTGTGGTGTGGCGTGTGCCGTGGTGACCTGGCGGCGACCTACTCTCCCACGTCTTAAGACGCAGTACCATCGGCGCTGAGGCGTTTCACGGCCGAGTTCGGAATGGGATCGGGTGTTGGGAGCCTCGCCATGACCACCAGGTCACCAAGGCACACGCGAACCATCCGGACTGGACGGCAGAGGTTTCGTTGAGCGAGGACGTTTTGCATTCTTGCGGTGTTGGCTCGTGCGCCCAGGGCTTGCCGCTGCGCGCGGGCCGCCGGCTGGGAAGGATCAAGCCGATCGAGCGATTAGTAAGGCTCAGCTTCAGGCGTTGCCGCCCGTCCACATGCCTCCTATCGACGTGATGGTCTGTCACGGCTCTCAAGGGAGTTCTGGTTTAGAGGTGGGTTTCCCGCTTAGATGCTTTCAGCGGTTATCCCGTCCATACTTAGCTACCCGGCCATGCCACTGGCGTGACAACCGGTGCACCAGAGGTATGTCCATCCCGGTCCTCTCGTACTAGGGACAGATCCTCGCAAAACTCCGACACCCACGGCAGATAGGGACCGAACTGTCTCACGACGTTCTAAACCCAGCTCACGTACCACTTTAATCGGCGAACAGCCGAACCCTTGGGACCTGCTCCAGCCCCAGGATGTGATGAGCCGACATCGAGGTGCCAAACGACTCCGTCGATATGGACTCTTGGGAGTCATCAGCCTGTTATCCCCGGCGTACCTTTTATCCGTTGAGCGATGGCCCGTCCACATGGAACCACCGGATCACTATGGCCGACTTTCGTCTCTGCTCGACTTGTCTGTCTTGCAGTCAGGCGGGCTTATGCCATTGCACTCGACGAGCGATTTCCGACCGCTCTGAGCCCACCATCGCGCGCCTCCGTTACACTTTGGGAGGCGACCGCCCCAGTCAAACTACCCGCCATGCAGGGTCCCGGCTCCGGATGAACGGAGCGCGGTTAGATGCCAGAGACCTCAAGGGTGGTATTTCAAGGATGGCTC